>NZ_OZ060378.1:304929-433824 GCF_964059065.1 Buchnera aphidicola (Panaphis juglandis) | reverse complement strand
TAATATATTATTTCCCAATATGATTTTTATTTTAATGGAATTTAACTTTGAATTATTAGTTTATAAGTTTATTTATTTACATTCAATTCTTTAGTTGATATGTATTATATATTTTTATTTTCCTTTTTTTATTATTTATTTTTTTAATGTATTTGTTTTTTATATAAAATTAAATTTTTTTTTTAATTATATATAATGTTATTTTTAATATCAAATGAATTTTATAATATGACTATTACAGTTGTACTTATCGGACAAACTAACGTTGGAAAATCTACTTTATTTAATCAATTAACTAATAAAAATTCTGCTTTAGTTCATAATTATTCAAATTTTACTGTAGATCGTAAATATGGAGTAATAAAATTTGATGACTTCGATGTTAATATTATCGATACTTCTGGAATAAATGATTTAAAAAGCCACAAAGAACCATTAGAAATTCAAATTTTTAATCAAATCATGTATTCAATAGAAGAATCTAATATTGTATTTTTTGTTTTAAATATTCAAGATATGGTGTCTAATTCTCAAAAAGATCTCATTAATTATCTTAAAAAAAAATCAAAAAAGATTTTTTTAGTTATCAATAAAATTGATACTATTAAAAATTATGAATCTTTTTTTTACGATTATTATTGTTTAAATGTTAAAGATGTATTTTTTATATCTTCTTTAAAAAATATTGGGATCAGTGATTTAAAAGAAAAACTACGATTATGGTTAATTTTTAAATATAAAAATTTGTATAATTATTCTTTAAATTATCTTAATAAAAATAGTTTTATTTATAAATATAAAAGTATTAAATATGATTCAGTTATTGCTATCGTTGGAAAACCTAATGTAGGAAAATCAACTTTATTAAATACACTGTTAAATAAAAATCGAGTTGTAACATCTGATACATCTGGCACTACTCGTGATAGTATTTCTGAAACTTTAATGATGAAAAAAAAGAGATTCATAATTATTGACACTGCTGGTATAAAAAATAAAAATAAAAATCTTACACAATCACTACCAATATTACAAACTTTACAATCTATTTCATATGCACAAATTGTGGTTGTAATGGTTGATGTGAAACAAGGATTAACTAAGCAAGATTTATGGATTTTTAATACTGTACTGAGTTCTGGAAAACGATTATTAGTTTTAATGAATAAATCTGAGAATTTAACTCTTAAACAAAAAATACATATTAAAAATTTTTTGTTGTCTAAGTATACAATATTTCAATTTATTGATATTCATTTTATTTCTGCTTTATATAAAAAAAATATTAAAAAAATATTTTTCTTTTTATATAAATTATGTAAATGTTTCAATAAACCTATAAAAACATCACAGTTGATTAAAATTATGAATCATGCAGTTTGTCAAAATTCACCACAATTTTTTCAAGGTAAAGAAATAAAGTTAAAATATGCACATTTCGGAGGATATTATCCTCCTACCATTGTTATACATGGAAAAAGAGTACTGAATCTTTCAAATAGTTACCGAAAATATTTAATGAGTTTTTTTCAAAAAAATTTATATATTAAAGGTATAAAAATAAATATAATTTTTAAAAATATTTCTAATGATAAAATTAAAAAATAGTGATTTATTGAAATTTTTTAATGATATTAAAATTATGGTATTTCAACTTCAATGTTTTTTTCTAAACTAATGATTTTAGCTTGACAAGATAATCTACTGTAATATTCAACGTTATAAGCCTTATCTAAAACATCATCTTCTTTTTCAGTAATTTTAGATAATGAATCATATCCTTTACGAATAATGCAATGACATGTGCTGCATGCACATGATTTTTCACATGCATGTTGCATATTGATTTTGTTTTTTAGAGCAATATCTAAAATTGTTTCCCCAATATTTATTGAAAATTTTGCTCCTTTAGGAATTAAAATTTTATGAGGTAAAAAGATTATTTTGCACATTGAATTATTTTCCTTGATGTAGTATTTTAAAAGAAATATTTTATACAAATTTTATATTTTTATATTTCAACATGTATAATTTAAATTCATCAAGATTATAAGAATTATTTATTTTTTTTATTTTTGTAATCACGAATTGCAGCTTTAATTGCGTCTTCTGCTAAAATTGAACAATGAATTTTTACTGGAGGTAATTGCAATTCTTTTGCAATAGTAGTGTTTTTTATTTTTTCTGCTTCATCAATTGATTTTCCTTTAATCCATTCTGTAATTAATGAACTTGATGCGATTGCAGAACCGCAACCGTATGTTTTAAAACACGCGTCTTCAATAATTCCATTTTCATTAACTTTAATTTGTAATTTCATAACATCACCACAAGCTGGTGCTCCTACCAATCCACTACCAATTTTTTTTGATTTTGTATTTTTAAAAGAACCAGCATTACGAGGATTTTCATAATGATCAATTACTTTTTTACTATACGTCATAAATTTTCCTTTTTTAAATTATAAAAAATTTTAAAAACATTAGTTAGATTGCCATTTTACTTTTTCCATATCGATTCCAGATTTAAACATTTCCCACAGTGGTGATAAGTCACGTAATTTTTTAATTGCTTGATGTATCATTGTAATTGTATATTCAATTTCTTCTTTTGTAGTAAATTTACCAATTGAAAATCTAATCGAACTATGTGCAAGTTCATCTTTTAATCCTAATGCACGTAATACATATGATGGTTCTAAACTAGAAGATGTACAAGCTGATCCTGAAGAAACAGCTAAATTTTTTAATCCCATAATCAATGATTCTCCTTCAACAAAATTGAAACTGACATTTAAAATATGTGGTGCACTATGATTTAAATTAGTATTTAAATATATTTCTTCAATATTTTTAATTCCGTTCCATAACATATTTCTTAAATTTTCAATATATTTTGATTCATGAAACATATTATTTTTAGCAATATGACATGCTTCTCCCATTCCTACAATTTGGTGAACTGGTAAAGTTCCGGATCTCATTCCTCGTTCATGACTACCTCCATGAATTTGTGCTGTTAACCGAACTCTTGGTCTTCTTTTTACGTATAATACTCCTATACCTTTAGGTCCGTATATTTTATGTGCAGAAAATGACATTAAATCAATATGAGTTTTTTTAAGGTCGATAGGAATTTTTCCAACTCCTTGAGTTGCATCAACGTGTAAAAAAATTTTTTTTAAACGGCAAATCTTTGATATTTCTTGAATATCCTGCATTGTTCCTGTTTCATTATTGACATACATGATTGAAACTAGTATTGTATTTTCATGGATGTTTTTTAAAATATTATTTATTTTAATTCTTCCACATTGATCAGGGTTGACGTATGTAACAGAATAATTATTTTGTTCAAGATATCTACATGTATCTAGTACTGATTTATGTTCAATACTGCTAGTAATAATATGATTACCCTTATTTTTATAAAAATCACTACATCCTTTAATTGCTAAGTTGTTGGATTCAGTGGCTCCGGATGTAAATATTATTTCTCTTGAATCAGCGTTAATTAATTGAGCTATTTTTTCTCTTGATTTATTCACTATATCTTCTGACGACCAACCGAATTGATGTGATCTGGATGATGAATTTCCAAATATTCCATTGATGGTTAAATATTTCATCATTTTTTTCATAATTTCTTCATCTACTGGAGTTGTTGCTGCATAGTCTAAATAAATTGGAAATTTCATAATTTTTTCCTTCGGTAATAACTTTTGAATAAAATATATTGTAAATGTAGTTTATGAATACAGTATAAATTTTAATTTTTATGTATTTAATATAAAATTTATGGATTCTATTATAAAATTATTTTTGAGTTTCTGTATCTGTTTATGAATTTATGTTAAATGGATATTTTTAATAAATTTTTATGCATTTGATAGTGGACTAAATTTTATTTAATACGTATAATATGAAAGTATTAGGGATGTAACTCAATTTGGTAGAGTATCGGTCTCCAAAACCGAAAGTTGTGGGTTCAATTCCCTCCATCCCTGAAATAATATGAATTTAATGTAATGGTTTTATTTTTAATTCACATGATTGAGATTAAATATGCCGATATATCGTTCTAAAACCAGTACTAGTGGTAGAAATATGGCAGGAGCAAGAGCATTATGGAGAGCTACAGGAATGCAAGATAGTGATTTTAAAAAACCTATTATTGCTGTAGTAAATTCTTTTGTTCAATTTGTTCCTGGACACATACATTTACACCATGTAGGAAAATTGGTGGCAGAAGAAATTAATAATAGTGGTGGTGTTGCAAAAGAATTTAATACTATTGCGATTGATGATGGTATTGCAATGGGTCATTCGGGTATGTTATATTCTTTACCATCAAGAGAATTAATTGCAGATTCTGTTGAATATATGATTAATGCACATTGTGTAGATTCTATGATTTGCATTTCGAATTGTGATAAAATTACTCCAGGTATGTTTATGGCAGCATTAAGATTAAATATACCAACTGTATTTGTATCCGGTGGTCCCATGGAAGCTGGTAAAGTGAATTATTTAGATCAAGTAAAAAAAATTAATCTTGTTGATGCAATCGCTAATAGTGCTAATCCAAATGTTTCTGAAAAAATTGTAAATAATATTGAAAAATTTGCATGCCCGACATGTGGTTCGTGTTCAGGAATGTTTACTGCTAATTCTATGAATTGTTTAATAGAAGCGATGGGTTTAGCGCTACCAGGAAATGGTACTTTATTAGCAACGCATGTTGATAGAAAAAAATTGTTTATTAAATCAGCAAAGGCAATTGTTCAGTTAACAAAACGATATTATGATGGTAACGATGATTCTGCTTTACCTCGTAATATTGCAAATAAGAATGCATTTGAAAACTCTATGCGTTTAGATATTGCTATGGGTGGTTCAACTAATACAATACTACATTTATTAGCTGCTGCTCAAGAAGGTGAAATTAATTTCACTATGAGTGATATTGATCTTTTATCAAAAACAACACCTCATTTATGTAAAGTTGCTCCTAGTACAGATTTATACCATATGGAAGACGTTCATCGTGCTGGTGGAGTGATGGGTATTTTAGGAGAATTAAATAGAGTAAAATTAATACATGGTTTTGTCAAAAATATTTTAAATATTACATTAAATGATACATTAAGAAAATTTGACATCATAGAAACAAAAGATATTGAAGTTATTCGTATGTTTTGTGCTGGACCTATGGGTGTTAGAACAGTAAAACCGTATTCACAAGATTTTAGATGGAATAATTTAGATAAAGATCGTGAATTTGGTTGTATTCGTTCAGAAAAGTTTTCTTTCAGCAAGGATGGTGGTTTGGCTGTTTTATATGGAAATTTAGCAAAAAATGGATGTATTGTTAAAACAGCTAGTTTAGATGAAGATCAAATGATTTTTAAAGGACCTGCTAAAGTTTATGAGAGTCAAGAGGATGCAGTAGAAGCAATATTGAGTAACCAGATTTTCATGGGAGATGTTTTGGTTATTCGATATGAAGGTCCAAAAGGTGGACCGGGTATGCAAGAAATGTTGTATCCAAGTACTTATTTAAAATCTATGGGAATAGATAAAACATGTGCTCTAATTACCGATGGTCGATTTTCTGGTGGAACTTCGGGTTTATCAATTGGTCATATTTCACCAGAGGCTGCTGATAAAGGTTTAATTGCTTTAATTAAAAATAATGATGTCATACATATTAATATTCCAAAAAGATTAATTTATGTAGATATTTCCGATGAAGAAATTAAAAAACGAATCATTTTAGAGAATAAATCCAAAAATCCGTATCATCCAAAAAATCGAATTCGTAAAGTTTCATTATCTTTAAAGTTGTATTCACTGTTTGCTACGAGCGCTGATCAAGGTGCAGTACGCAATAAAAATAAAATTCAAAATTTAATGTATAAATAATATGATATATTTTAAAGTTATATTTAATTATGTGTTTTTTAATATTACACTATAGGAACATTTTACATGACCAAGAATTATTTTAATCAATTGAATTTTCGAAACCAAGTAATTCAATTAAAAAAATGTAAATTTTTAGATCGATCAGAATTTAAAGGTATAATAGATATTCTAAAAAAAAAACAAGTGGTAATTATTGGTTGTGGTTCTCAAGGTCTGAATCAAGGTTTAAATATGCGTGATTCAGGACTAAATATAGCATTTGCTTTAAAAAAAGACAGCATTAAAAATAAAAATAAATCATGGGTAAATGCAACTCATAATGGTTTTAAAGTTGATGATTACGATAAATTAATACCTAAAGCTGATTTAGTAATTAACTTAACTCCAGATAAACAACATTCAAATGTTATTAGAAAAATTCAACCATTGATGAAAAAAGGATCGGTGTTGGGTTATTCTCATGGTTTTAATATTGTAGAAATGGGTGAGAAGATTCGTGAAGATATTACTGTAATTATGGTAGCTCCAAAATGTCCGGGTACTGAGGTAAGAAAAGAGTATCAAAGAGGATTTGGTGTTCCTTCTTTGATTGCTGTGCATTCTGAAAATGATATTTATAAAAAAGGTTATGATGTTGCGAAATGTTGGGCTTATTCTATTGGAAGTCATCGTGCTGGAGTATTAAAATCATCATTTATTGCTGAAGTAAAATCTGATTTAATGGGTGAGCAAACGATATTATGTGGTTTATTACAAACCAGTTCTGTAATTATTTATGATAAGTTAATTGATGACGGACATGAATCTGGTTTTGCATTGAATTTGTTAAAAAATGGATGGGAAGTTATTACTGAATCTTTGAAACATGGTGGAATTACTTTAATGTTGAATCGTGTTTCTAATTCTGCAAAGTTTCGTATTCATGAGTTATCAATACAATTAAAAAAAATATTAAAGCCACTATTTCAAAGGCATATGGATGATATTATTTCAGGTAAATTTTCTTCAGGTATGATGGAAGATTGGAAAAATAAGGATCGTAATTTATTAAAATGGAGATCAGAAATAAAAAATACAAATTTTGAAAATTCTTATGATTCTGATATTAAAATTTTTGAAAATGATTATTTTGAATATGGAACATTAATGGTTGCTATTTTAAAAGCAGGAGTTGAATTAGCTTTTGAAACCATGATATCTTCTGGTATTTCATCAGAATCTGCATATTATGAATCACTACATGAATTACCATTAATTGCAAATACTATATCTAGAAAACGTTTATATGAAATGAATCTTGTAATTTCTGATACTGCTGAATATGGTAGTTATTTATTTACGAAACGAGCTTTACCAATATTAGATATCTTTTTCAAAGATAATATTCTACGTGAAGATATTGGTGTATCTTATCCTAATACTAATATTAATAATATAGAATTGCAAAATATTAATGACGCTATTTATAATCATAAGATTGAAAATATTGGTAGAAAACTAAGAATTCATATGAAAAATATGAAAAGTATATTTATAAATTAAATATTATACTTTTATAAAATAAATATTATATGATTCAGTACAATTCAATTGTTGAATTTTAGATGAATACTGTTACAGAATAAGTACAGGATTCATAATCACATTATGAATGAAATGAATCATATAACACATGATATCATTAAATATAGAAGTTATTTTTTTTAATGATTATATTTTATAATTCTTATTATTTTGGTAAAATAATAAAAATATCTATCATATGAATTTAATTTTTATATGAATTAAAAATTTTAAACTTTTTATTTTTATAACATGAATTATTTTTTTTATGATATTTATAAAGTAATATATTAATAAAAATTTTATACATATTGATAATTATTTAAGTTTTTTATTTAAATTTTTAATATTTTATTTAAAAATATAATTATTGATATTTTAATATAATAATCTTTATTTTTATCTAGACATCATAAATATTATTATATAATTTTTTAATATTAAAAATTTAATTTTCATTTTTTGATTTTTATTTCATTATTCATTATGGATATCAATATTTCATTATTTGATTAGTATTTAAGAAATGAAAATATTATTAATTTATAAAATTATGATTTTTATTTTTATTAATATGAATGAGTTAATTTTTTAGAAATGATTATAAAATTTTTTATGTTTGTAAGATTATATTTTATTTTTATTTAGTGTTAGTTGGTTATGAAAATAGAATTGGATTTTAAAATTTTAATTTATAAAAATAAAAAATAGTATTTTAAATATTTTTTAAGATTTTTAAATATATGATTTTTATATTTTTTTAATATTTTTAAAATTTTTATTAGTAATATTCATGAAGATATTATGATTTTTAATAGATTTAAAATTAAAAAATATTATTCGAAATTATTTATTTTGAAAAATAATATTTTTGAAAAGGATGTATGATTTTAATTTTTGGTGCATGAAAATAATTAATTAATTTTTTATATTTTTAAATTAAATTCTTATTTTTCTCTAATGAATTTTTTAAAAACAATGAATAAGAAATTTAATTTTATATTTATATTAAAAATTATGAAATTCAATGATTTTAGATTTAATTTTTTATGAATGATCGATATCACAATTTATTAAACATTTGCAGATCATGTCAAATAATGTTCTGATGATATTTATAATTTTATAAATAATGATCTGTGAGAATCATTATTATTAGAATTTTTATAATCATTTTACTTATTTTTTTAAAAAATTTTAAATATTTTTTATTCATTTGATTTATTTTATTTTTTTAAATTATATAAAAATTTATTTTATTCATAAATCTAGAGTTTGTTTTTATGGTAATGCATTCGATATTTAACTCATATATTTCGGATTATATGAAACAGTATTCATTTTACTATTAAACAATATCATTGATTGGTTTTTTGATATTAAAATTATATTTTATGATTATGAGGAATACAATTTTATGAGTAATTATATTGTTAATGTAACTAATGTTAATTTTGATACGATAGTATTAAAAAATAAAAAACCATTAATATTAGATTTTTGGGCTGAATGGTGCAGTCCTTGTAAGATTTTTCTTCCAATTCTTGAAGAAATTTCTAAAGAATATAAAAATTCTTTACAAATTGCTAAAGTTAATGTAGATGACTGTAAGGAAATTACAGAAAAATATTCCATACAAAGCATACCAACAATATTATTTTTTAATAATAAAAAATTTATTTCTAGTCATTCTGGTGTTATTTCAATTCAAGAATTAAAAAAACTTTTACATTTACACTTTAATATTACATAATTCATGTGTTTTTAAGTACTATATAGCGATTTTAAAACCACTAGATATTTTTTTAATATCGTGTTAATATGATGATACAGATATCTATCATCTCCAAATATAAAATTATCCTTTATGTTTTTATTATACAAAATAACTGAAAAGATATTTTCCGAGTTATATTTTGGTTTTTATTAAAGAATTAACATTTATGAATCTCACTACACTGAAAAATATGTTAGTACCAGAATTGATTATCCTTGGTAATAAAATTGGTTTAGAAAATTTAGCTCGAATGAGGAAAAAAGATATTATTTTTACTATTCTGAAACAATATTCAAGAAGTGGAGAAAATATATTTGGAGATGGTGTATTAGAAATATTGCAAGATGGATTTGGTTTTTTACGTTCTTCGAGTAGTTCATATTTAGCAGGACCAGATGATATATATGTTTCACCAAGTCAAATTCGAAGATTTAATTTAAGAACTGGTGATACTATTTCAGGAAATATTAGGCCCCCAACATCTGGTGAAAAATATTTTTCTTTATTTAAAATGCATCAAATAAATTATGATAAACCCGAACACTCACGTGTTAAAATATTGTTTGAAAACTTAACTCCGTTGCATGCTAATTCACGACTGAGAATGGAAATAGGTAACGGATCCACCGAGGATTTAACAGCTCGAATATTAGATTTGTCATCCCCAATAGGTAGAGGACAACGTGGTTTGATTGTTGCTCCTCCTAAAGCCGGAAAAACAATGTTGTTGCAAAATATTGCACAAAGCATTGCTTATAATCACGCGGATTGTATTCTAATTGTATTATTAATTGATGAACGTCCTGAAGAAGTGACTGAGATGCAACGATCAGTAACAGGAGAAGTTATAGCGTCAACATTTGATGAGCCAGCGATTCGTCATATTCAAGTTTCTGAAATGGTTCTTGAGAAAGCAAAACGATTAGTAGAACATAAAAAAGATGTAATTATTCTTTTGGATTCTATTACTAGATTAGCAAGAGCATATAATATGGTTGTACCATCTTCTGGAAAAGTTTTAACAGGTGGGGTTGATTCTAACGCATTACATCGACCCAAACGTTTTTTTGGAGCGGCAAGAAATGTTGAAGAAGGTGGTAGTTTAACAATTATTGCAACAGCTTTAATTGATACAGGATCAAAAATGGATGAAGTAATTTATGAAGAATTTAAAGGAACTGGTAATATGGAACTTCCTTTGTCTAGAAAAATTGCTGAAAAACGTGTTTTTCCTGCAATTGATTATAATCGATCTGGTACTAGAAAAGAAGAATTATTAACTTCATCTGAAGAATTGAAAAAAATGTGGATTTTAAGAAAAATCATTCATCCGATGAATGAAATTGATGCTATGGAGTTTTTAATTAATAAATTATCGATGACAAAAACTAATTATGAATTTTTTAATATGATGAAAAGAGTATGAATATATTTTATGTTGTTTTTGTTAATGAATTATAATATACTATACTAATGATTATCATAATTTTTAAATTTTATATTTGTAATCATAATTATTATTTAAATTTATTCAGCGCTCGTAGCTCAGTTGGATAGAGCGCTACCCTCCGAAGGTAGAGGTCTCAGGTTCAAATCCTGTCGAGCGCAATTTTTTATACTTTTGGATTTAATATTGACGAAAAAACTAATTGATGTTAAAGTTATTAAATTATGATAAAAATTTTTTATGGTGACTATAGCTCAGTTGGTAGAGTCCTGGATTGTGGTTCCAGATGTCATGGGTTCGAGCCCCATTAGTCACCCAAATTTAACTTTTATTTTTATTTCATAATTTTCCAATTCGGCGAATAGCGCAGCTTGGTAGCGCAACTGGTTTGGGACCAGTAGGTCAGAGGTTCAAATCCTCTTTCGCCGAAGTGTATTTGATTTTTAAAAATTTATAATTTATATTTTAGAATTTTATTTTTATTTTTCCTTGCTTTAAAAAAGCATTTTCTAAAATTTTCCAAAATTGTAGTTTACTTCGACTACACAACCATTTTTTATTTATATAATTAAAATGATATCCATTTGTTTGTGTAGCTAACCAAATTTGTTGAAATGATTCTTGTTTACTAATGATAATTTTACTATTATCAATGAAATTAATTGTCATGATATTATAATTAATATCATAATCTATATCGTTTTCTTCTTGTTGTTTTTCTAATACCTGTTCTATTTTTAACAACATGGTATTAAATAATATTTGAAATTTTAAAATATTAAGTGCCATAATTTTTATTATTTATTTCATTAAAATTTATTATATTTTAAATATAATAAATTTATAAAAATAATTATTTTCATGATTTATTAATATTAAAATTATTGAATATGTGTGATAAAAAAAAAAAAATATCTTTTTCAAAGATGCACGGCTTAGGTAATGATTTTATTGTTTTTGATAAAATTAATCAAAATTTTTTATTAAATTCTAGTATTATTCAAAAAATATCGAATAGAAATACTGGTATTGGTTGTGATCAGGTATTGATAGTAGAAAAATCTAATAATATTAAATTTGACTTCTATTATCGTATTTTTAATTCAGATGGATCTGAAGCATCTCAATGTGGAAATGGAGCTAGATGTTTTGCTTATTTTGTTTATTTAAAAAAATTAACTCAAAAAAAATCAATAATTGTTAAGACTAAATATAATAGTCTTTTAATAAATATTATTGATAAAGATAATATTATTGTTAATATGGGAAAACCTTTATTTAATATAAATAATATTCCAAATTTTTCCATATCTAATTTTCAGATTCATGATATTAAAGTTGACAATAATATATTTTATTTTTCAGAAATATTTATTGGTAATCCACATTGTGTAATTTTAGTTAAAGATATTGATCATGCTCCAGTTGATACCGTTGGTAGTTTTTTAAATCAAAATAGTCGATTTAAAAATGGTGTGAATGTAAACTTTATGAAAATTATCTCATCTAATCATATTATGTTGCGTGTTTATGAAAGAGGTGTAGGTGAGACTCAAGCTTGTGGTAGTGGAGCATGTGCATCTGTTGTTAGTGGCATTATACAGAATGTTTTAAAAAAGGATGTTATAGTAGAGTTAATGGGTGGGGTATTAAAGATTTCTTGGGGTGGTTTTAATCATTCGGTATATATGAATGGTCCTGCAAAACATGTATATGATGGTTATATTAATTATAGTTTTTTATATTCGTGATTATTTTTTAATGTTATTATGTATAATATATTTATATATCATTAGTATAAAAAATGGAGTAAATTTGTGGTGGATTTTAAAAATCATAATAATGTAAAGTGTTCAAATGTAGTAATAAATTCTTTAAATCATGATAATAAAGAATATATTCATAAAGATACTATGAAATTTAAAAAAGTAATTTTTGCACTTTTTTCAGCTGGTTTAGCTACATTTTCAATTTTATATTGTGTTCAGCCTATTTTACCTACTTTTTCTAGTGAATTTCATTTAAGTCCAGCTCAAAGTAGCTTATCTTTGTCAGTTACAACAGCATCTATGGCAATAGGTATGCTATTTACTGGATCTTTATCAGATACATTTGGTCGAAAAATTGTTATGAGTTCTTCTTTGTTATTGGCAACTACATTTACTATTTTATGTTCTATGATGCATACTTGGTTAGAAATTATTACTGTTAGAATATTAACTGGTATAACATTAAGTGGTGTAGCTGCTGTAGCAATGACTTATTTGAGTGAAGAGATACACCCTAAAGTTCTTCCTTTTGCTATAGGATTATATATTAGTGGTAATACTATTGGTGGTTTTTCTGGTCGGTTTTTAAGTAGCGTTTTGGTGAATTATTTTTCTTGGGAAAAATCAATTTTAATTATTGGTTTATTGTCTTTAACTGGTTCGTTGTTATTTTTATTATTATTACCTTCATCGAATAATTTTAAGGGTATTTCTTTAAAACCGAGTAAAATTATGGAAAGTTTTGTTTTTCAATGGCGTGATGAAGTTTTATCTGTTTTATTTTTTATTGGTTTCATTTTAATGGGGAGTTTTGTAACGTTATTTAATTATGTTGGTTACAGGTTAATGATTCCTCCTTTTTCTTTGAATCAAGTTGTAATAGGATTATTATCTGTAGTATATTTAAGTGGAGCATATAGTTCACCAAAAGCTAGTGAATTCATTATCAGATATGGTCGTAAAAATGTTTTAATATGTTCATTATTAATGATGATTTTTGGAATTTTTATTACACAATGGAATTTTTTGTTTTTAATTATTTTAGGTTTAATGGTATTTTCTAGTGGTTTTTTTGCTGCTCATTCTATTTCAAGTAGTTGGATTGGATATCGATCCAAAGTTGCTAAGGGTCAGGCATCATCTTTATATTTATGTTGTTATTATCTTGGTTCGAGTATTCTTGGAACTTTAGGAGGATGCTTTTGGTCTCTTGGAAATTGGATAGGAATTTCTATTTTTATTGTTTGTATGTTATTTCTTGGGATAAAATCGATATATCAACTTAGAGTTCGTATTAACGAATAATTTATAAATAAAATATTATTTTTATTATGCAAATTTTTATATATTTTATAATGAAATTTTTTAATAATTTTTAATTTATATTATGTATCTAAAAAATGATAATACGATTTATTATATATAATTTTAAATTAAGATTTTAAATTTTTATGAATTAAATATACATCAAATCGATATTTTTTTGAATATATCATATAATTTGGTTTATTTTTAGATATGATTTTGAAGTTTTTTTTTCTTTTTACGACTATTCTATTTTTTGCAAAATTTTTACAAGCATTGAATAATAATTGAGTATCTGAATCTTTTTTTACTAAATTTTGGATTGTATTCATGTGTTTTTTAGGAAGTGATTTTTTTTTTTTTCTAGGAAACATTGGATCAAGATAAATGACATCTGGTTTTTGAAGATTTAGTGATTGAATATTAATAGATGAATGATTTATATGTTTCATTTTTTTTTTAATAATATTTCCAATGATTGGATCGTTATAGCTTCTTTTTAAACCGTCATATATTAAAATTGATAAAATAGGATTATTTTCTATCATAGTAATTGTACAACCATATGAAAACATCATGAATGAATCTTTTCCTAA
This sequence comes from Buchnera aphidicola (Panaphis juglandis), assembly GCF_964059065.1. NCBI lineage: Bacteria > Pseudomonadati > Pseudomonadota > Gammaproteobacteria > Enterobacterales > Erwiniaceae > Buchnera > Buchnera aphidicola. The sequence continues at coordinate 419,440 of NZ_OZ060378.1, read as the reverse complement.
TCCTGCAGTAGCATCTATGACATTTAAAAAAGGTTTTTTTTTTATACCAATAGCTTTTATTATTTTTATTTTTGAATCATCTTGGTAAGATTTCATTTTTTTATGGTTAAAATCTATCCATATATTTTTTATATTTTTATTAGCGTTATTTTTTAATTCAATTCGGTGTTCGTGAATAATTAAAGAAAATTCAGTATGATAATTTTGTTGAATATTCCAGTTTTTTAGAAGAAACTCTTTATATTTTCCATTAGTATAATCAATAATATTAATTTTATATTTCATTATTATTTATATTAATATGTTGTAGTATAGATTTTATAGTTTATATTATTATATATATTTTATTTTTTTATTAATTTTTATTCATTGTATAAATAATTTTACTTGACGAAAAGTTACATTTCAAGTAAAAACTAATAATAATGATCCACTTAGACAAATTTACTAAAGGGAATAAAATAATATGTCAAATATTTTCCCTATTAACATGAAAAATGTGATATTAAATAAAATTAATCAAGATGGTATTTTTTACCCAGTAGAAATTTGTGTAAAAAAATACAATAAAAGTGGTATATTAGATAAAATAAAGAATGAAAAATTAACGAAAATACGTCAAAATAATAATGAAGTTTTATTATCACAATTGAATGATATTAATAAAATAAAAAATAAAATATTAAATTCATATAATATTAACAATTCTGTAGAAACATTAATGGAAGATACTTTAAAAAATAAAGTATCATTTAAAAATTTTGAAGGTGACATTTTATCTGATCTTCCTTTTTTTAATTCTTCTAATGATCTTAAAAATAAAAATTATTCTGTTTTTTTTAAACATTATATAGAAGATTATTTTTCTGCAATTCCAAAAAGTATTGGTCATTTTTTTGCATATAGTTTTTTTAATTCTATTCATAATATTAAATCTAATTTTAATGGTTCTAGATTAATTAATTCTTCTATTCAAACAGGAAAATTTGTAAAAAATATTTTATATTGTAATGAAACAATAAAAGATTTCATTGAAAATAAAATTTGTAGTCCAATATTAAATTCATCATTTTTAGATTTCTTTAAAAAGAATAAGGTGATGACATTTATAAAAAATAATATGATGGATTTTTTAAATAACCCTGAAAGTAATAGTTGTTTTTATGATATTAATCAGTATCCGTTAAAAAATTTTAAATTTAATAATTGTATATCAGATATTAATGAAATGAATGAATCATTTAAAATGAATCGAATTTATTGGCTTCCATTAAATTCTATGAATCAGTTAAATAGTACAAAATGTTTGAGTAAAAAAATTTTCGATGAAGCTAAAAAAAGTATTAATATATGTGATGAAAATGATTTTTTACCTTCTGAAATTGTTATTGATAATTATCCTTTGTCAAATATTTCTCATAAAAATACTGAAATTCATTTTAAAAAATTAGTTCCAGATGTTTTCTTAAGAAATTTAGTTAAAGTGTGTTTTAAAAAAAATTTAACAGATCTTCCATGTTTAGAAATTTTTTACAATACTAAAGAAATGTCAAAATTTAATCCTGAAAAATCGATCATATCGTATGTTATTAAAAATCTAAAAAATAATAAACTTAAATTAATTGTCACATATTTAGGTAAATTAACTAGAATTGAAAAAGAAAATGTTACTATAAATTATACACATTTTGGAGCTAGAACATCAGTAATTTTGTCAACAAATGAATTACCAAAAATTGCATATTTTAATTTTATAAAGTAATTTTTAATACTATTTACGCATCTCTATAATCTATACTATATATAGGTATCATATAAAATTTTTAGAATTATTTATATTAATATATAAAAATATTATAATGTCCATATAGTATGAGATGCAATTTTAAAAAAAATATGATTTTATTCTATCGTTCTAAAATTATTGCACGGATACGTGATTTCTTTTCTGAAAGAAATATTTTAGAGGTTGATACACCTTCATTAATAAAATATACGGTAACGGATATAAATATTTTACCTTTTAAAGTATTAGGTAAAAATAAAATGGATGGCGTTAATTTTTGGTTAAGTACGAGTCCAGAATATCATATGAAGCGTTTGTTATCTTCCGATATTGGTGCAATTTATCAAATATGTCGGGTTTTTAGAGATGAAGAAATTGGTCAATATCATAATTCTGAATTCACCATGTTAGAATGGTATCAACCATTTTATAATATGTTTGATATGATGGAAATTATTGAATTGTTATTTGATAAAGTTTTTAATATTAGTGTTTTTGATCGAGAATCTTATCAAAATATATTTATAAAATATTTTTGTGTTGATCCTTTTCATACCGATATTAAGGAGTTAAATTTAATTTTAAAAAAAATTAATTGTAGTAATTTTTGTAATTCAAATAATACTATTACTGAGATATTGAATTTGATTTTTGTTTTTGGAATTGAACCATATCTCGGTAAATTACGTCCAATATCGGTTTATAATTATCCTTCGAATCAAGCATTATTATCAAAAATTAATGATGATGACCATCGTATTTGTGAAAGATTTGAGATATTTTTTCAAGGAATAGAATTAGGAAATGCATTTTGTGAATTAATTAATGCTAATGAACAAAATAAACGATTTAATTTAGAAAACAGAATTAGAAAAAAAAATGGATTACCACAACAATGTATTGATTTTCGTTTGATAAAAGCTTTAAAAAAAAAATATATGCCTAATTGTTCTGGTGTTTCTTTAGGTTTAGATAGAATAATAATGATTATGTTGAAAGAAAAAAATATAAAAAATATTCTATCTTTTTCTTTTAAAGATTGTTAATTTTTTATTATTACCAATAATTTTCACTACTAATATGACCAGGTGATCTTCTTAAGTGTTTTTTTAAATTTCGATGTTTTATTAAAAAATCTTGAGTATCTTTTACCATACCTGGGTTTCCACATAACATTACATGTGAATTGTTATGGTTAATTTTAAAACCTATTTTTTTTTCTAGTATTTCTTTTTTTAATAAGTTTGGAATTCTTCCGTTTAAAGAATTCTTATTTTTTTCTTGACTAGTAATAGTTTGAATGATAATTTTTTTATTGTATTTTTTTTTTATATTTTTTATTAATTCTAAATATATGCATTCATTAATATATTTTACTGCATATACTATGATTATTCTTTTAAAATTATCTAACTTTTTTCCATCCTGTAATATTGAACAAAATGGGCCAATAGCAGTTCCAGTAGCAAACATCCAAAGATTTTCACATCTTGGAATTTCATGAATGGTAAAAAATCCTGATGATGTTTTAGAAATTAAGATTGTATTTCCAGGAGTTAATTGATATAATTTGTTCGTCATGATTCCTTTTGGAATTAACGCAATACAAAATTCTAGGTTTGGGTTTTTTGGTGCATTAATATAAGAATATACTCTTTTAATATTTTTTTCTTTGTTAATTTTAACGGAGAATTTTGTAAATTGTCCTGCTTCAAATTTAGAAATTGGAGCATTTAAAATTAAAGTAAATAGTTTTTCTGTCCATCTTTTTACTTTAATTACTGTAGCTTTAACCCATATTGTCATATAAAAACCTTTTTAAGTAAATATTATTTTTCATTTTTATACATAAAATTTATAATATAAACCGGTTTAAATCTTCATTATATATTAATTGATCCAAATGTTTACTAACATATTCAGAATTTATGTTAATAATTTTATCTTGTAACTCATTAGCTTTAAAAGAAATATCTTCCATTAAACGTTCCAGTACAGTATATAATCTTCTTGCTCCAATATTTTCCATAGTTTGATTTATTTTCCATGAAGCTTCTGCAATTTTATGTATTCCATCATTTGTAAATTTTATTTTTACCCCTTCTGTTTTCATTAATTCAATATATTGTTTTACAAGGGATATTTTTGGTTCTGTTAATATTTTTTCAAAGTCATTAATATTTAATGAATGCAATTGTACTCTAATTGGTAATCTACCTTGTAGTTCAGGGATGAGATCTTTTGGAGAAGATATTTGAAATGCTCCGGATGTAATGAATAAAATGTGATCCGTGTTTACCATTCCATATTTTGTAGATACTGTACAACCTTCTATTAATGGTAATAGATCTCTTTGAACACCTTCTCTTGATACATCAAGTCCAGATGTTCCTTGTTTTTTACAAATTTTATCCAATTCATCAATAAATACTATTCCATTTTGTTCTACAGATTGTATTGCTTCTTTTTTAATTTCTTCAATATTTAATAATTTTGATGCTTCTTCTTCACATAATATTTGTAATGCTTCTTTTACTTTTAATCTTTTTTTTGTTTTTTTATTTTGATTTAGATTTTGAAAAAGTAATTGTAGTTGATTTGTTAGTTCTTCCATTCCTGGTGGAGCCATAATTTCAATTCCCATAGACTGGTTTATAACATGAATTTCAATTTCTTTATCATCTAATTTTCCAGATTTTAGTTGTTTATGAAACATTTGTATTGTTGTATTTGGTTTTTTTGAGGTGTTATCGGTATCTTGTATTGTAGGAACTAAAATTTCTAAAATTCTTTTTTCGGCGATTTTTTTTGCCGTATTTTTATTTTTTTTTATTTTTTTCATTCGAATAATTTTTATAGCTATTTCGGTTAAATCACGAATAATAGAGTCGACTTCTTTTCCAACATATCCAACTTCGGTAAATTTTGTTGCTTCAACTTTAATAAATGGAGCATTAGCTAATTTTGCTAATCTGCGTGAAATTTCTGTTTTCCCTACTCCTGTTGGACCGATCATTAAAATATTTTTTGGGGTAATTTCTTTTCGAAATTCTCGATTTAATTTCATTCTTCTCCATCGATTACGTAATGCCACAGCTACTGCTCGCTTTGCTTTGTCTTGACCTATAATGAATTTGTCTAATTCTTGTACAATTTCTTTAGGAGTTATGATTGACATAAAATAATCCTTTTATTTTTCTGAGTGTAGTTCTTTAATAGTAAAAATATGATTAGTGTATATACAAATATCAGCAGCAATATTTAATGATTTTTCAACAATACTTCGTGCTTCTAGATTTGAATTTTGCAATAGTGCATAAGCAGATGCTTGAGCATATGGACCTCCTGAACCAATAGCAATAATGTCGTTTTCTGGCTGTATGACATCACCATTACCTGTTATTATGAGTGAAATATTTTTATCAGCTACTGCTAGTATTGCTTCTAATTTTTTTAATATTCGGTCATTTCTCCATTCTTTTGCAAGTTCTATTGCTGACTTTTTTAATTGTCCTTGATACATTTCGAGTTTTTTTTCAAATAATTCAAATAAAGAAAATGCATCTGCTGTTCCTCCGGCAAATCCTGAAATGACTTTATTATTATATAAAGATCGTACTTTATTCACGTTTTTTTTAATAATTGTATTTCCAAACGTTGCTTGACCATCTCCACCAATTACTACTTTGTTATTTAATCGTATACTTAGGATTGTTGTCATAAATAAGTCTCTTATATATAATAGGTTTTATTTAACCATATTTTATAATTTGCATATTATACAATATTAACATGTTAATATTTTTAAATATTATATGTTATCATGGTATATTAATTGATATTTATAATATTTAATTTTTAATGTAAAATATTATTGGTGATTTTAATAATATGAGGATTTTAGTATGAAAAATAATATTCATCCAGTATATAATAAAATTTCTTTTCATTGTTCATGTGGTAATACTTTTGAAGTATGTTCCACTTTAAAAAAAAATACTGTTAATATTGATATATGTTCACAATGTCATCCTTTTTATACTGGAAAACAAAGAGTTGTCAGTAAAGGTGGACGTATTGAACAATTTAATAAAAAATTTTTATAATTAATATTTTTATATTTGAGCGGGAAACGAGGTTCGAACTCGTGACCTCAACCTTGGCAAGGTTGCGCTCTACCAACTGAGCTATTCCCGCAATTTATAAAAATTTTTTTAACTATAAATATAATATATACCATAATATAAATAAACTGCAAGTATTTCAGTAATTTTTTTATGGTTTTAATTTGTATTTTTGTTTAATTTTATTACATATTTTATATATATTTCGATTTATGAATCATTTTACATAATTTGAGACATTTGTCACGATTATTTATTTATTGGATTTTTTTAAAATTTTTTATTATTGATACGAGTACTATTTTATAAATAGTTATATTTATTCTTAAGTTTTGTATTATAATGCTTTCAATTTAAGTTTTTGATTATATAAATTACATTCAGTTTTATAATTTAATGTTAAATAAAATTTTAAAATTCTATATTAGTTTTTTATTTTTTTATATTAATCATTTAATTTTCACATATTTAGAGGTGAAATGAATTTATGAAAAGCATTGTCCCTATCCATACAAGATCATGGAAAAAATTAGAACAACATTTCCATGATATTAAACATCTACATTTGGTAAATTTATTTGAAAATGATACTAATCGTTTTAAAAATTTTTCTTTTATTTTTAAGAAAAATTTATTATTAGATTTTTCAAAAAATCGTATTACACATCAAACAATAAAGTTATTGTTAAATTTAGTTCAGGAAATGAATTTATCAAATGAAATTCAATCCATGTTTTCTGGAAAACATATTAATATTACTGAAAATCGACCTGTTTTGCATGTTGCGTTAAGAAATCGATCTAATACTCCGATTTTTGTAAATGGTTTAGATATTATGATAGAAGTGAATTTAATTTTGAAAAAAATGAAAGAATTTTCTAATAAAGTTATTCAAGGGATATGGAAAGGTTATTCTGGTAAGAATATTACTCATGTTGTTAATGTAGGAATTGGAGGTTCTCATTTGGGACCAAAAATGGTTGTGGAAGCTTTAAAACCATATCATAATCATTTAAAAGTTTCTTTTGTTTCAAATATTGATAGTACAGAATTATTTAATGTATTGAAAACGTGTGATTATGAAACTACCATATTTTTAATTTCTTCAAAGACGTTTTCTACTGAAGAAACTATTACTAATTTTAAAACTTTAAAAAATAATTTTTTAAAACAATGTGGAGATCAAAACAGTATTCAACAGCATTTTTTTGCAATTACTGTGAATGAATCAGAAGCTATTAATTTAGGAATACCTAAAGATAATATTTTTAAGTTATGGGATTGGGTTGGAGGTAGATATTCAGTATGGTCTGCAATGGGATTATCAGTTGTATTAGTGATTGGTTTTAAAAATTTTTGTAAATTTTTACAAGGTGCTTATGATATGGATATTCATTTTAAAAATGAACCATTTGAAAAGAATCTTCCTATATTTTTAGCACTTATTGGTGTTTGGTATAATAACTTTTTTAATTCAGAAACAGAAGCAATTCTACCTTATGATCAATATTTAAAATATTTTCCATCATATGTTCAGCAAAGTAATATGGAATCTAATGGAAAAAATATCGATCGTAATGGTAATTTAGTATCATGGAATACTGGACCAATCATTTGGGGTGAAGTTGGTACAAATGGTCAACATTCATTTTATCAACTCATACACCAAGGGACTAGATTAATTCCATGTGATTTTATTACCTCTATTATATCTCATAATCCTTTGGAACAGCATCATAAAATTTTATTATCAAATTTTTTTGCTCAAACACATGCATTGGCTTTTGGTGAATATTTTTATAATAAAAATAGATTTTTATCGAAATCTAATTTTATTAATAAAGATATGGATTTTTTAAAAAAATTTAAATTTTTCAAAGGTAATCAACCCAGTAATACGTTATTATTTAAAAAAATGAATCCTTATTCATTAGGAATATTAATTTCATTATATGAACATAAAGTTTTTACTCAAGGAGTTATTTTTAATGTTTTTAGTTTTGATCAATGGGGAGTTGAACTTGGAAAAAATATTTCTAATAATATTTTAAAAAAGTTGTTATATAATGATTGTAATTTATGTTATGAATCTTCAACACAGGGATTAATTGATTTTTATAACTTTCATAATCAGTAACTGTATAATATGAATATAAAATTTAAATTGGTGTATTAATTTTTAATATGAGTAATAAAAAGTTCGTATTATTTTTAATGGGTCCGACTGCATCTGGGAAATCAAGTATAGCTATGCAATTAAGGAGTTATTTACCTATTGAATTAATTAGTGTAGATTCAGCTTTAATTTATACTGGCATGGATATTGGAACATCAAAACCAAATGCATCCGAATTAAAAAAACATCCTCATAAATTGATTGATATACGTGATCCATCAGATTTTTATTCGGTTTTAGATTTTAGAAATGATGCATTAAAAGCAATTGAAGAAATTTTTAATATGAATAAAATTCCATGTTTAGTTGGCGGAACCATGTTTTATTATCATGTTTTGCTAAATGGTATATCATATTTACCCAAATCAAATATTATATTACGTAATAAATTATTATGTTATAAGAACTTATATGATAATAATTTTTTACATCAGTTACTATCGTATTTAGACGTTCAAACATCATATAAGATTCATGTTAATGACACACAAAGACTTCTTCGAGCATTAGAAATATGCTTAATTACAGGAAAAAAAATGAATCAATTAAAAAATAAAAAATTTTTTAATTTTCCATATTCTGTAGTACAAATTGTAATTATAAAAAATCAATTCTGTTTGATGCGTAATATTGAACGTCGTATTTATTCTATGTTAAATAATGGTTTAGAATTGGAGGTTCGTCGTTTATTTGAAAGAGGTGATTTAAACCTTAATTTACCTTCAATGCGTTGTATTGGTTATCGTCAAATGTGGTTATATTTTTTAAATAAATTGAGTTATAATGAAATGATTCAAAAAATTATTACAGCAACATGGCAGTTATCGAAAAGACAAATGACATGGTTAAAACGTTGGAATAATCTTAATTTTATATATGATATGGATATTGAATCCTGTATTGATATTATATTAAAAATTATAAGTAAAAATAAATATTAATTAATTTTATTTTTTTCATCATACATAATATGATTACAAATTGTATTAAATATAAAATACTATCCATTATTTTTTATATATTTAAAAGTATTATTAATTATAGAATGATATTTTATATAGAATTTGAATATGATTTGTAACAAAAATATCATAAATAATTAATTATAAATGAAATTTACAATGAACACATTAAATATCCTGTATAACGTTCACACAATAAAATTCAATGTTCCATATTATATTCATCCATTACAAACTTTTTATAACATTTGTGGTAAAAAAAAATCAACGTTGTTACTAGAATCATCTGAAATTAGCAATAAAAATCAATTAAAAAGTATGATTATTATTGATACCGCAATTCGTATTACAGCTTATAAAAGAACTGTGGTTTTTGATGCACTTTCAAAAAATGGTAAGAATATATTAGATAAAATTCAAATTATAATTCCAAAAATAGTAAATGTGAATTATGTAAATAATAAAATGAAATTAGTTTTTCCTTCCTATGATTCAAATTTAGATGAGGATTCTAAATTGTTATCTTTGTCTATTTTTGATTGTTTTCGTTTTATTATTCGTTTATTTCGTTTAAATTATAAAGAGTTATATGAATTATTTTTTGGTGGTTTGTTTTCTTATGATCTTGTTAGTAATTTTGAACATTTACCAAAAGTAGATAATGTACAAAATTGTCCAGATTTTTGTTTTTATTTATCAGAAGTATTGATGATTATAGATCATTTAAAAAAGAAAAGTATTATACAAGGTAGCGTATTTTTTGATGATGAAATTGAAAAATGTCGCATTACAAAACGATTGTTAAATTTAAAAAAACAATTAAATAATTGTTGTATTAAAATACCAAATACGAGAATTGATGGCGTTCCAATGAAGGTGAATTTTAATGATATGCAGTATCAAAAAATTGTAAAAGATTTACAAATGTGTATCAAAAAAGGTGAAATATTTCAGGTAGTCCCATCTAGAAGATTTTTTTTGTCTTGCCCGTATCCCTTAAAAGCATATGATTTATTAAAATTTAATAATCCAAGTCCATATATGTTTTTTATGCAAGACATTAATTTTACATTATTTGGAGCATCTCCTGAGAGTTCTTTGAAATATAATCCAATTAATCGTACCATTGAAATTTATCCTATTGCTGGTACAAGGTCTCGTGGTTTTGATAAAAATGGTAATATTGATTTAGATCTTGATAGTAAGATAGAATTAGAAATGCGTACTAATCAAAAAGAATTATCAGAACATCTGATGTTGGTTGATTTAGCAAGAAATGATTTATCTAGGATTTGTATCCCAGGAACAAGATTTGTATCTCAATTAACTCATGTAGATCGATATTCACATGTGATGCATTTAGTATCTAAAGTTGTTGGAATTTTGAAAAATAATTTAGATGCTTTACATGCGTATTCTTCTTGTATGAATATGGGTACTTTAACTGGTGCTCCAAAAGTTAGAGCTATGGAATTAATTTATCAAACTGAAAAAATTACCCGTGGTAGTTATGGTGGATCTATAGGTTATTTTACTGGTTCAGGAGTTTTAGACACGTGTATCATAATACGATCAGCTTATGTAGAGAATGATATTGCTATTGTTCAAGCTGGAGCTGGTGTAGTATTAGATTCTATTCCGATTGAAGAAGTATACGAAAGTCGTAAAAAAGCTCAAGTGGTATTGGATTCTATTATTCAATCAAATTATAAAAAAAGGATAGATTGTGATTCATAAGGATATTGTATTATTAGATAATTTTGACTCTTTTACATATAATATTGTTGATCAATTGCGTATATCTGGAAATAACGTTATTATTTATCGAAACAAAATTTCATTAAATACTATTTTATTAAAATTATCAAATTTTAAAAAACCTGTATTATTATTGTCACCTGGTCCAGGTAAACCTAAAAATGCTGGTTGTATGTTAGATTTATTGAGCCATGTTGTTGGTAAAATACCAGTGATTGGTATTTGTTTGGGTTATCAAGCAATTGTGGAACACTATGGTGGTTCTGTGGATTATTCTGGTGAAGTGGTTCATGGAAAATCATCTTTGATACATCATGATGAAAAAGAAATGTTTTTAAATATTACTAATCCGTTATTAGTAGCCAGATACCATTCTTTAGTATGTGAAAGCATACCTAAAAGCTTAGTTATTAATTCTGTGATGAATAATATGGTAATGTCAGTGAGAAATAATTCAGATAAAATATGTGGTTTTCAGTTTCATCCAGAATCAATTTTAACTACCTACGGTACTCAACTTTTAGATAAAACATTAAATTGGACGTATTCATGACGTTATGTGTAATAAAATAAGTAAAGAATAATATTCAGATTATAATTTTAAGTTTTTAATATTTATATATTATAAGGATAGTTATGAAGAGCAATATAGTTATTTTAGGAACACAATGGGGTGATGAAGGTAAAGGAAAAATTGTTGATTTTTTAACTCGTAAATTTCATTATGTGGTGCGTTATCAAGGAGGAAATAATGCCGGTCATACTTTGATTGTAAATAATAAAAAGGTAGTTTTACATTTAATTCCATCAGGTATATTACATGATAACATTGTTTGTATTTTGGGTGGTGGAGTGGTAATATCTCCTTATGGATTAATGAATGAAATTAAGATGTTGTCTGAATTAAAAATTTCTATAAATAATCGTTTAATTTTATCTGAGAGTTGCCCTTTAGTCTTAGAATATCATGTAAAAATGGATATTGCGAGAGAATTGTTTTTAAAGAATTCTTCTATTGGAACTACAAAAAAAGGTATAGGTCCAGCTTATGAAGATAAAATTGCTCGAAGAGGACTACAGATTCGTGATATATATAACGATGAGATATTATTTAAAAAATTAAAAAACAATATTAATTATTATAATTCTCAATTTATTAATTATTATAAATGTTCTACTGTTCAATATGATAGAATTTTGAAAGAGATTTTAGAATTTCGTGATTTTATAAAAAATAAAATTAAAGATGTACCTGGATTATTACAAAAATTATATAAAGAAAAAAAAAAAGTAATTTTTGAAGGTGCTCAAGGTGCTTTGTTAGATTTAGATCATGGAACATTTCCATATGTTACTTCATCTAATACTACGATCGGAGGGGTATTTACTGGTTCTGGTGCAAATTTAAAATTAGTGAATCATGTTATAGGTGTAACAAAAGCATATTGTACAAGAGTTGGATCAGGTCCATTTCCTACAGAAATTACTGGAGATCTTGATTCATATTTATGTATGAAAGGTAAAGAATTTGGTTCTACTACAGGTCGAAGAAGAAGAACTGGATGGTTAGATTTAGTATTACTATCAAGAGTAATTACTTTAAATTCGATAACGTCTTTATGTTTAACGAAGTTAGATGTTTTGGATGATTTATCAGAGATTAAAGTATGTGTTGCTTATAAAAATATGAAAAATATGAATATCATTGAAGATATTTTTGAAAACATTAATTATAGTTTTTTAAAACCAGTTTATAAAATTTTACCTGGTTGGAAACAATCTATTAGAGGAATTACTAGTTTTTCTGATCTACCGTCTCCTGCTCAGAATTATGTATATTTTATTGAAAAATTTTTTAATCATCAAGTGTTAATTGATATTATTTCAACTGGTCCGAATAGAATAGATACAATAATTAAGAGAGATATTTAATGAATTTTATATAAATTTCGTTTTTATAATATTTTAAATGACATTTAAAGTAATTAATTCATTTGAATGTAAAATATATATTTTCATACTGTTTATATTATTGTTAAAGATATAAAATAAATGATTAAAACTATTTATAATATTTAAAAAATATGTATAATATATTATATTGAAATTATGATAAATATTTAATATTTTTAGATTTAATAAATTATTAAAATATGATTTTCAATATTTTTTATTATTGTTGATTGTCATTAAAGTATGAACATTAATTTATACAATAATATTTTTTAGTATAGTGTTTTTATTTTTATATGAATATTTATTTTCAAGGATTTGATTATAATGCGTCATTATGAAATTGTATTTATGATACATCCCGATCAAACATCAGAGAAAGTTGTAAAAATTATTAATGGATATAAAGTTTTTATTACTAATAATAAAGGTTTTATACATAGATTAGAAGATTGGGGTAGAAGACAATTAGCTTATTCAGTAGAAAAGTTTCATAAAGCATATTATGTTCTGATGAATATTGAAGTAAAAAAAACAGTTATTTTAAAATTACAAGAAAAGTTTCGATTTGATAAAATAATTATTCGTAACTTAATTATGAAAATAAAAGATAAGGTAACTAGTATTTCGCCAATGTTAAAAATGAAAGATGATAAAAAAAAGATTTTAAAATAATTTTATAATGTTAAAATTTTAATTTTAATATATTTATTATTCAGAGGTTTTTATGGCTCGATATTTTCGTAGGAGAAAGTTTTGTCGTTTTACAGCCGAAAAAATTGAAAAAGTAGATTATAAAGATATTATAATGTTAAAAAATTATATTACTGAAAGTAGTAAAATCATTCCTAGTAGAATCACTGGTACATGTGCGAAATATCAAAAGCAATTATCGAAAGCAATTAAATGTGCAAGATATCTTTCTTTAATTCCTTATACAGATCAACATCATTAATATAATGAATTTTTATGAAAGGTTAATATGGATATTATCTTATTACAAGATGTTCCAGGTTTAGGAAAATTTGGAAATATTGTTACAGTAAAAGCTGGATATGCAAGAAATTATTTAATTCCTTATGGAAAATCATTATTATCTAACAGTAAAAATATAGATATTTTTAATCAAAAGAAACATACTTTAATTAAAAAAGATGTACTAAATATTGCAAAGTCACAAAATAGAATAATGAAAATGAAAAGATTTCTACCAATTCAAATATTTTCTAAGGCAAGTGATAAAGGAAAATTATTTGGTTCTATTAGTGTAAAAGATATTTTTAAAGTAATAATTAAATTAGGGATTAAAATTGAGAAACATGAAATTACTATGAAAAATAGTATTATTAGAAAAATTGGTAATTATAGTATTATTTTTCAACCTCATAAAGAGGTTTCATGTTACGTATTGATACAAATTTTACCTAAGTAATGTGTTAATTTATTTTTATTATTTTGATCATATTACTATTAAGTAATGTATTAATTATATAAATAATTTTTATAAGGATGTATTTTCATAATACATCTTTATTGTATTACTATTAGGTCATTGAATTTTATGCATACTATTGATATTAAGATATTGGATCAACGTTTAGGAAATGAGTTTGATTTTATTAAATATCAAACTCGTGGATCTTGTGCAATGGATTTAAAAGCTATGATACTTAATGAAGTTGTTGTTTTATCTCAACAGGTTATTTTGATTCCTACTGGAATTTCAATATTTATAAAAGATCCATTAATTACAGCAATGATTTTACCCCGTTCTGGATTAGGACATAATCATGGTATTATTTTAGGTAATACAATTGGAATTGTAGATTCTGATTATCAAGGTGAATTAATGGTATCAATTTGGAATCGTCATATTAATTCTTTTAATATTTTTCCTGGAGATCGGTTTGCACAATTAATGTTTGTTCCAATTATTAAACCAATATTTAATATAGTTTCTAGTTTTAGACCTACTTCTAGAAATAAAAAAGGTTTTGGACATTCTGGTGTAAAATAAAATATTTATGATTTTAAAATTTCTGATCCATATTTTTTATAATAATTTTTAATTTGCTTTATATGTTTCGTGAATATTTTTTTATCTTTTAAAAATTCTATAACATCGATAATATTAATGATTGAAAATAATTGATAGGAGTTTTTTTGATTTTTTTCATCAATTTTGTATTTTATTTTGTTATTTTCATTTTCTTTTCGATCAAAAGCGCAGAATATTGCTAATATCTCTATTTCACTTGAGATTGAATTCATAACTTTTATAGATTCATTTACTGTTTTTCCTGATGTCATAACATCATCAATAATGATGATTTTATTTTTTATACAATTGTTATCGACTAAAATACCTTTTTCACTATAATTTTTAAATATTTTTCTGTTAAAGAAAAATGGTTTATTGAGATTATATTTTTGTTTAAGAATCATTGCTGTTGTAGCTGCAATTGGAATTCCTTTATATGATAGACCAAATAAGCTATCAAAATTAATTTTTGAATTTTGAATTAATGATGCATAAAATTTTCCTAACTTAATTAAGTTTTTTCCTGTATAAAAACAAGATGAATTAAAAAAGTATGGACTATTTCTTCCTGATTTTAATTTAAAATTACCAAATTGTATCGCTTGGTTTTTTAATGCAAATTGAATAAATTTTTTTTTTAAATGCATCATAGTTGTCTCATAATCATACTATACAATTTTATGTTTTTTTTGTATATTTTTAAATTTTTTTGGAGTGGCTCTTGCTGGATTCGAACCAGCGACCAAGCGATTATGAGTCGCGTGCTCTAACCACTGAGCTAAAGAGCCAACAACTCATTGTAATGTTTTTTAAAAAAAAAACAAGCTATTTATTCTATAAATTTTTGGATTTTATTTATTTAATATAATTTTATAAATTTTTTTGACAAAAAATTTTTTACGTGTTATTATACAAAAATAATCCTCTGTAGTTCAGTTGGTAGAACGGCGGACTGTTAATCCGTATGTCACTGGTTCGAATCCAGTCGGAGGAGAATAATATTTAATTTAAATTAATGAAATTTATTAATATAATAGAAAATTACTTTATATTATTATTTTTAATAATCTATTTATGAAAAATTATAATTTACAGTTTTTATTTTATGATTATGAAACATTTGGAATAAATACAAGTTTAGATAAACCCTCACAATTTGCATACATACGTACTGATAATGATTTTAATATTATTGGTTCTCCGAAATGTTTATATTGTTATCCATCTATTGATTATTTACCAAATCCAAAAGCTTTACTTATTACTGGAATTACTCCACAATATACAAAGAAATACGGGATGAATGAATTTTTTTTTTCTAAAAAGATATTTAAAATTTTAAATTCTTCAAAAACATGTATTCTTGGTTATAATAATATAAAATTTGATGATGAATTTACTCGTAATATATTTTATAGAAATTTTTTAGATCCATATTCTTGGAGTTGGAGAAACCAAAATTCTAGATGGGATGTTATATTAATTATTAGAGCATGTCATGTATTATTCCCTAAATTATTAATATGGCCAAAAGATTCATCTGGTGTGATAAGTTTTAGATTGGAATATTTAACTAAATTAAATAATATTGATCATAATGCTCATGATGCTCTTTCTGATGTATATGCAACTCTTGAATTAATAAAATTAATTCGTAATAAAATACCTGAATTATTTAATTTTTTATTTCAATATAGATTAAAAGATAATTTAAAACGCATTATTCATGTCGACAAATATGTTCCTTTAATATTTATTTCTAATATATTTGGCAATGTTAGAAACAATGTTTCATGTATTATTCCAATTTTTTGGAATACAAAGAATGATAATATGTTAATATTTTTTGATTCACATATGTGTTTAAAGAATTGTATTCAGTATTTAAAAAATATTGATGTTATGGATATTACAGTAAAAAAATTAAATAGTATTGGGATTCGTTTTTTATATGTTAATCAATGCCCAATTTTAATTCCATTAAATTTTTTTACAAAAAAAAGGCTTTTTTGTCTTGGTTTTGATTCGAATAAATTTAATATCAAAATTAATATTTTAAAAAAAAATTCTCAATTGATTAATAAAATTTTTATTTTTTTTAAAAATCACTCCTATCATAATGTTCATAATGATGTAGATTTGAAGATATATGATTCTTTTTTTTGCCAATATGATAGAATGTTAATGAAAAAAATACATAATTATAAAATTCATTACTGGAATAATATGAAATTTAGTTTTTTGGATAAAAAATTATATGAGATGTTTTTTAGATTAAAAGCAAGAAATTTTCCAGATTTATTAAATCAAAAAGAAAAATCTGTATGGATTAAACACTGTTTAAAATATTTAAATTCAGAAAATATTAATAAATATTTACAGGAAATTAATAATTTGATTAAATTATATCGATTTCAAAAATCAAAATTATATTTATTACTTGAATTAAAAAAATATATTTATTCTATACATTAAAAATTTTTTATTTTTTTGAATCATTTAAAAATAAGAATTTTATCATGTACTTTTCTACTTTTTTATAATGTTCTTGGTTAATCATATTCAGTTTATTTTCATTAATGAATTTTATTTGTTCTTTATTCCAGATTTTCCAAGCTATTTTTGAAATTTTTTGTTTTATTTTTTTTCCTATTTCTCCTGGATAAAATTGTTCTTCAAATCCTTCTGATTTTTTTTTTAAATAATGACAAAATATTATTTTCATATTTTTTTTAATTTTATTTTTTGTGGTTGATTTTCAATAAAATTTCTTTTATTGCTTTTGGTATCCCAACGTGTTGTTTATTTTTAAGATTATACCATATATGATTTTTTTTTGGATAAGAAATTTTTTTATTTTGACAGGATACTAGTATACATTTCATATGTAGAATAAAATTACTAAATTTTTGAATTTCATAATAATATTTTTGGTAAACAATATTTTTTATTTTTCTTTTTTTAATCCATATTTTCATATCTTGTAAATTATCGAATTCTGGAAAAGAGAAAAGGTATTTCCATATTTTATATGATTTTCTTTGTTCTAAAAGAATTTTTTGATTATTTACAATAATTATAAAATGTTTATGTATTTTTTTTTGATTCATTATTTTAAGTGATATATGATTTTTTTCATGACTCATATGATATTGACAAATAGATTTTATTGGACATATAATACATTTTGGTTTTTTATATTTGCATATTAATTGACCTAAATCCATCATTCCTTGGTTAAATTTGTTTGCATGATGAATTGGTGTTATCTGATTTATCAGTTTCCATAATTTTTTTTGAATTATTGATTTTTTTAAATTTATATCAATATTATATAATCTAGTTAGTATTCTTTTAATGTTTCCATCTAAAATTGAAAATGAAAAATTATATGATAGTGATAAAATTGCTCCAGCTGTAGTTTTTCCAATTCCTGGTAATTGTGTTAGGTGTTTCATATTATCTGGAATATGTCCATTATGTTTTTTTATAATTATCTTTGATGATTGATGAATATTATATGCTCTTTTATAATATCCTAATCCACTCCATATATGTAATATTTCGTTTAAATCAGAATTGTATAAATCATAAACATTTTTAAATTTTTTAATAAATCGATTAAAATATGGTATTACAGTAGTAACTGATGTTTGTTGTAGCATAATTTCTGAAATCCATATAAAATATGGTTTTTTTTTTTGCCATGGTAATTTATTTCTACCATAGCAGTGTTTCCAGTTAATAATTTTTTGTGCTATTTCCCAATTTTTCATTTTATTTATATAGTTTATTTTTCTTTAAATATTATATTTCAATAATTTTCATAGGATAAATATATTATTTCATATTATTCATATGATGAATATATTTGATTAAAATATTTTTAAATTATTTATAGATTTTAATATTTAATTAATGTATTAAATCTTAATATTTAATATTTTGATATAAATTTTATTTTTTATTTTTATAGAATAGTTTTTTATTATTTAATGAATTAAGATATTTTAATATTTATGTAGTGATGTTATTGAATTTCATTTGTACATATTGTATATGATGAATATGTATTATAAAAATTATTACATAATGAAACATTCTATTAGATTATTTAATAAATTTTGACCTTTTTCCGATATAAACCAATATTTTTTTTTTTCTATAATATATTTTTTTTTGATAGCTTTTTCTATGGATTTTTTAATGTATGATAGATTTAAATTGGTATGCAAACAAAATGATTTTTTTTTAATAGGTTTCAATAATCTTAATACATTCATAAAATATTCCACTGGTTTTTCTGAATTTTTTATGATATTTTTTTTTTCAATGTATTTGTATTGTTGATTGCAGTATTCATATATTCTTTTTTTTTTAATTGTTCTAATAATTTGACCATTAATGTTTGTAATTTTTCCATGTGAACCACAACCAATACCAATATAATCTCCAAAGTTCCAATAATTTAAATTATGTGCACAGAAAAAATTTTTTTTAGAATATGAAGAAATTTCGTATCTACAATAATGATTTTTTTTCAATAATTTATCTCCATTATGATACATATTCCATATTGTGTTTTCTGTTGGTAGTTTTGGTTTTTGATAATAAAATATGGTATTTTTTTCTATATTTAATTGATACCATGAAATGTGGTTTGGTTGTATTTTAATAGCTGTTTTTAAGTCTAATATACAGTCTTGAGTTGATTGTAATGGAAGACCATACATCAAGTCGATATTGAAATTAATATTATTGTTTTTTTTTATTTGATAAAGAAGGGTAATGATTTGATTTTTTGAGTGTGTTCTTCCTAGAATATTTAAGAATTGATTTTGAAAACTTTGTATTCCAATTGATATCCGATTAATTCCAATTTTTATATATTTTAATATATCCTTAATAGTAATATAATCAGGGTTAATTTCTATTGTAATTTCTGATCCTTTTTTTATTGGTATAATTTTTTTTATTTTACATATTAAGTATCTTAATAAATGATGATTTATTAAATTAGGTGTTCCTCCTCCAATAAATATAGTTTGTATATGTTTTTGATGAACTAGTTTTACATCGTTTTTTAGATCTTGTATCAACATTTTAATATATTGAATCTGTTCACTGATTTTTTTTTTAAATTTATATGTATTAAAATCGCAATATGAGCATTTTTTTATACACCATGGTATGTGAATGTATAAACTTAATGGGGGAACAAAAAACATAATGATCCTTAGTATGAATAAAATTGTTGTGGTTATTTTTTGTTTTTATTCAACCAACTTTCTAATATTAATACTGCTGATAATGAATTAATATTTTTTTTATTAATTTTTTTATATCGTTTTGTTTGGTACAATATTGATTTTGCTTCTATAGTTGTAAGTCTTTCATCATGAAATTCAGTATGAATAAGATGACGTTTATATAATATTTTAGAAAAATCAATTGTTTTTTTTGTAATTTTTTGAGTAGTTCCATCCATATTTAGTGGATATCCAATAATAATTAATTTTGGTATCCAATATTGGATTAAAGATGAAATTTTTTTCCAGTCTGGAATATTATTTTTTACTTGAATTGTTGATAACATACTTGCTGTATGTGTAATATCTTGACCAATTGCAGTTCCGATATTTTTTGTTCCAAAATCAAATGACATTATAAACATAATTTAAGCGTGTCCAAAATGAACAGATAATTGATACATATTAATACCAATATTTTTTGCAGCATGAGTCCATCTTTTTGAAATTGGTATATTAAAAAGTATGTCATGATTTGCAGATGATGTTAACCAAAAATTATTGAGTAATTCTTTTTCTAATTGGTTTTTTCCCCATGTGCAATATCCTAATGCTACTAAAATTTTTTGTGGTTCTTCAATAATACCCATAGATTCTAGGATATCTTTTGATGTTGTAATGGTTGTAGTATCTGAAATTCGTATACTAGAATAAAATGGTTTTTTTGAAGAATGTAATATGAATCCTCTTTCTTTTGCTTGTGGTCCTCCCATAATTACTGGATCCTTTATTTTTGGTCCAAAGATGCATCTTGAGGATTCAATATTCAATTTTTTTAATATATGTTGTATTTTTATGTTTTTTAGTGGTTTATTGATAATAATACCCATAGCTCCATCTTGATTGTGTTCACAAATATATATTACAGTTTTTTTAAATAGAGGGTTTTTTATTCCAGGCATAGCAATTAAAAGTTGATGTTGTAAGGTTGTTTTCACTGGATATTCTCAATAAGTAAATGAATATTGTATGTTATTTTATAAGTTATATTTGTATTAATGAAATTATAATTTTTTATTGATATTTGAATATTATAGTTTTTAAAAAATGAATATTTTAATCATGATGATAATTATCAAATCTGCATAAATTACCATTAAATAATAATTTAATTGATCCACTTGGTCCATTTCTTTGTTTGCCAATAATAATTTCAGCAATTCCTTTTAAATTACTGTTTTCATTATATATTTCATCCCGATAAATAAATAATATTAGATCTGCATCTTGTTCTAATGAACCAGATTCACGTAAATCAGAATTTATCGGTCTTTTATCAGTTCTTTGTTCTAGTAATCGATTCAATTGAGATATTGCAATGATTGGTATTTTTAGTTCTTTTGCTAGAGCTTTTAATGTTCTTGAAATTTCTGCAATTTCTAGGTTTCTTTGTGTTGATAAATGTGGGATATGAATTAGTTGTAAATAATCTATCATGATTAAACTTAAACCACCTTTTTTTTTGTAAAGTTTTTTTGCTTTAGATCGTATTTCAGTTGGGGTTAGTTGAGCAGAATCATCAATGTATATATTTTTTTTTTTTAATAGTATATTAATTATACTTGATATTCTTGACCAATCTTCATCTTGTAATTGTCCAGTTCTAATGTTACATTGGTATATACGTGATAATGATGATAACATTCTTATCATAATTTGTTCACCAGGCATTTCTAAACTAAAAATTAAAACTGGTTTTTTACATGTCATAGCAGTATTTTCACAAATATTCATAGCTAATGTTGTTTTACCCATTGAAGGTCTAGCAGCAATGATGATTAGATCAGAATTTTGTAATCCCAGTGTTTTTTTATTAAGTTCAGTATATCCTGTATCTAATCCAGTAATTGCATTGTTTGGAGAATTAATTAATGTCTCGATTAAAGTAATGGTCTTATCAAGCATATTTTTAATGTTTTGTGGGTTATGGTGATTTTTAAGTATTTTCTTTGAAATATTTAAAATATTACATTCCGCATCTTCTAAAATTTCTGCACCATCTTTTTCTCCTGGATTATATCCTAAATTGGTAATTTGTTGTCCTATAGAAATTATTTCTCTTAGTAATGATCGTTCTTTTATAATTTTTGCATATGCTTGCATATTTTCAGTGCTAGGTATATTTTTAATGATATCAGATAAATAAGAAAAGGACTCGATGTTATTGAACATATTTTTTTTTTCTAAAGATTCAGAAACAGTAATTAAATCAATTGGAAAGTTTTGATTAATTAATTTTTTCATTTCTTTAAAAATAATTTTATGTGGTATATGAAAAAAGTCGTTAATTGTAATGTTATTAGATATCTTATCCCATTGTTTATTGTCTAGCATTAAACTACCTAGAAGTGATCTTTCAGCATCTAATGAATATGGTAATTGTGATTTTATAGTTTGAATATGTTTTTGACTGTTTTTTTTCATGTTTTTAATATATTAATGTAGTGAATTATGAAAATTGTTTCAGTAAAAATGATTTGTATATTTTGTATAGTTATTATAACATCAATTATAGTATTTATTATATTAATATTATTTAAATATTTTAAAAATATATAAATATTATTTTTATTATTTTTTTTGATTTTTTATGAATTAAAATGATTATTTAATCAATTAAGGTAGATATTATGGCAATAAGAGGAATTAATAAAGTTATTTTGATTGGTAATTTAGGTAAAGATCCTGAAATACGATACATGTCAAATGGTAATGCAGTAACTAATATTAATCTTGCTACTTCTGAAACTTGGAAAGATAAAAATACAAATGAAATAAAAGAAAAAACAGAGTGGCATAGAATTGTTTTATTTGGAAAATTAGCAGAAATTTCTGGTGAATATTTACGTAAAGGTTCTCAAGTTTATATTGAAGGATCCTTACAAACAAGAAAATGGAAAGATAAAAATGGAATTGAACGATATACTACAGAAATTATAGTGAATATGAATGGTAAAATGCAAATGTTAGGTAGCAGAAAGGATGCGGTTAGAGATGTTAATAATTCTAATGATGATAACTTAAATCAAGATAGTCATATACTATCTCAAACAAAAACTGTAAATAATGAATTAAAAAATAAATTATTATCTGAAGATATATCTAGTGTCGAATTTGATGATGAATTACCTTTTTAAAAATTGAAAATTTTATAATTAAAATATCTTTTAACTTTATTATTATGAAATTAATTTATTTTTATAATTTTTTTTTAAATGAAATGATAGAATTGCAGAATTCAATTGGTTTTGATATGAATGGCATGTGTGCAGAATGATCAATAACTATTATTTTAATATTTTTATTATTATATTTATTAATGATTTTTGAAATTTCTATTGGTATCATAGTATCTAATTTACCGTATATTTGTAAATTAGGTAATTTAGTTTGCATTATGTATTTTCTGATATCTGTTTTACATATTATATCTAAATTCATTTTTAAGGTATTGTATGTTGGGTATGGTGGTAAAACATATTTTTTAATTATATTTTGAACATGAGTATTTTTTTTTATTATATTATATGTGTTAGTAATAAAGAAGTTTTTTATTGTATTTTTATAGTTGTATAATAAATTTTTAAAAATATTTTTTATTGTATTGATGTCTATTCCTGGCCATTTTTTTTTTTTAATGAAGCATGGAGATGAACATATATTAATTATAGCAATTGTTTTTTTTGGATACAAA
This sequence comes from Buchnera aphidicola (Panaphis juglandis), assembly GCF_964059065.1. Classification (NCBI taxonomy): domain Bacteria; kingdom Pseudomonadati; phylum Pseudomonadota; class Gammaproteobacteria; order Enterobacterales; family Erwiniaceae; genus Buchnera; species Buchnera aphidicola. Next base: position 395,637 of record NZ_OZ060378.1, on the reverse strand, counting down.
ATACTCATATAACTAGAAATTATACCCCCCATAGACCACCCCATCCAAATACATTTTTTTGGTGTATTATTATGAATTAATGCTAATAGTTCATACAGGTTTTCTACTATGACATGAAAGTTATTACCATATCCTGGTAAATCAATGATATGTAGTTTAAAATCTTTCATTAAAATTTTTTCTATCCAAAACCAAATGCTATTATTTATACCCCATCCATGTAATAATATTAAATTTATATTACCTTTTCCAATAATTTTTATATACATATTTATATTTTTATTTATTTTTAATGATTTTATAATTAATACTAATTATGATAGTATATTTAAATGTTTTATTTAAATATTATGATTATTAAGATTTATGATTAAGATTTCTAAAAAAGCTCAAAAATATTTAAAAAATTTAATTTCTAAAAATAATAAATACGTATCTTTAAGGATATTAATTAATAAACCTGGAACACAATATTCGGAATGTAAGCTTTCATACGAAAATTGTAAAAATTTAAAAAAAACAGATATTGAAATAAAATATGATTCATTTAGTATTTATGTTGATGAGAAAATACTACCATACTTAAAAGATTCTAAAATTGATTTATTTATTAATGATACTGAAAAACAATTAATGCTAATGGCTCCATATTCTGGTCAGGAATTAAATCATCATAATCCAACTACTCAAAACGTTAAATATGAACATTTATTTCAAAAATTAAAAAATTTTATTGATTATGATATTAATCCAATGTTGATGATGCATGGTGGAAAAGTTTTTTTAGTAGAGATTAATACACTGGGATATGCGATGATTAAGTTTTTAGGTGGTTGTAATGGTTGTTTAATGTCAAAAAATACATTTTCAGAAAATATTGAGAAAAAAATTTTAAGTCATTTTCCAGATTTAAATGGTGTTCAAGATATTACAAATCATAGTCGTGGTATGCATTCTTTTTTTTAGTTTTGTTTTTTATTTTTTATTTTTTTATTTTTGATTTAAAAAGAATGATTTTTTATATTTAAGATTTTTATCTTTTTATTAATAAATGCTTTATTTTTATGATTATTCATTAAAATTATAAAATTGATTTTTTGGATATTATTTTGAGTATTTATTTTTTAATTTTTTTATAATTATGAATATTTTTTAATAGATAATTATGATGATAGAAAATTATAATTTCAATATTAATTGTATATTTTTAATATTTTTAAAAAAAATTGATTTTTTAAAAATATAGTTTTTATATTTTTTTAAAACCTATTAATTGAAATACTATTTATAAAAAATTTTCAAATTTTTCATGAATTTTTTAAATGTTTCAAATATTTTTGAAATTATTTTATGATGAATTTTTTTGATCGTATAGATTCATATTTATAATAATTTGATAAATAGTACATTAGTTTTATATTTTTAAAAGATAGGTATTTCATTTTATATATAAATATAAAAATCAATGCATTAGAATATTTTAATATTTTATATTTTTTAAATATTTCATTTCTAATTATTTTAAATAAATCATGTGATTATGATAATTTTATTATTATTTCAAATTATTAATTTTATTTAATATGTTTTCTAATCATCATAAAAAATAAAATAAATTAATATTATTTATTTTTCATGACAATTTTTAGATTTTGATATTAAGATATTTTTTATTTATATAAATAGTTGAGAAATATTTTGATTTATCTAATATTGATTATGGTATTAGAATTATATAATTTGAGTATATTAAAATAGGTTTTTGGTTTTTAAGTTATTTTTGTTTTTAAGGTAATTGAATTTATGACAACACCTCATATTAATGCAAATAATAATAGTTTTTCTGAATTGGTAATGATGTCTGGTGATCCATTTCGAGTGAAATATATTGCAGAAAATTTTTTGAAGCATTGTATCCAAATTACTAATGTTCGTTCAATGCTAGGTTTTACAGGATATTATAATGATGTTTTAGTTTCCATTATGAGTCATGGTATGGGTATACCTTCTGCTGCTATTTATGTAGAAGAATTAATTAAATCTTATCGTGTAAAAAAAATTATTCGTGTTGGAACATGTGGTACAATTCAAAAAAAAATTAATTTAAAAGATATTATTATTGCAATAGGTGCATGTACTGATTCTAATTTTAATCGTTTACGATTTAACAACTATGATTTTTCTGCAGTTGCTAATTTTAATATTATTTCTAATGCAGTACGTATTGCAAAAAAAATGAGAATTAATATTCAAGTTGGGAGTTTTTTTACTACAGATACTTTTTATATGAATTCTGAATTATTATATCCATTATTAAAGAAGTATAATATTTTAGGTATAGATATGGAAACTTCAGGTATTTATAGCATTGCTGCAGAACATAGTGTAAAAGCTATGTCAATATGTTCTGTATCGGATCATATTACAAGAAATCAAAAGTTATCTTCTGTAGAACGAGAATCATCATTATGTGAAATGATAAAATTAGCTTTAGAAACATTGATTGCATAATATTTTTATTTTTATAGTTATTTCTAATTATAATTTAATGATTATAATTTTGGTGAGGAAGGGATTCGAACCCTTGATACATATTTTTATGTATACACGCTTTCCAGGCATGCTCCTTAATCCTCTCGGACACCTCACCATATTTTATATTGAATTTTAAATTGTGAAATTATTATGGTTCATTATAACATTTTATTGTTTTTTTTTACAATCATAATGTTGAAATATTTTTGTTTTGAATTTCATTTTGTGATTTTTAGGATTTATAGTATTATACATAATATGTTTTATAAATCTTTGTTGATTTTTTTTATTTATGCCAAAAATTACTATTTATTTTTGGTTTTCTATAAAACCATGATTAGTGTATGTACACAATATGTTTGAAAAACGAAATATTTTTTTAATAGGTCCTATGGGTGCTGGTAAAAGCACTATTGGTCGTCAGTTGTCTAAAGAATTAAATATGGAATTTTGTGATTCTGATCAAGAAATTGAAAAACGTACCGGAGCTGATATCAGTTGGGTATTTGATATTGAAGGAGAATCTGGATTTAGAGTTCGCGAAGAAAAAGTAATTAATGAATTGACAAACATGCATAAAATTGTTTTAGCAACTGGTGGTGGATCAATTTTATCAAAAAAAATTAGAAATTTATTATCTTCTAGAGGCATCATAGTATATTTAAAAGTTACAGTCGAAAAACAATTAATGCGAACTAAAACAGATAAGCATCGCCCATTATTAAATACTTCTGAACCTGCTGAAGTTGTTTTAAAAAAACTATCAATCATAAGAAATCCTTTGTATGAAGAGATTTCAGATGTATCTATTGATACTAATAATAAAAATTCAAAAATAATAGTTGTAAATATTATGAATTTTTTAAAAACGATTTAAATACTATTGTATGTGAGAATAATATACTATGTTTAATGAAAATGTATTTGTTCATACAAGTAATCATACGTATGAGATAAAAATTGGATATTCATTATTTAAAAAAAAATATCTTTTTTATCCGTTCAATAAAAATGATAAAGTGGTTTTAGTAACAAATACTACAGTATCAAAATTTTTTAAAAAAATGGTTTTGGATTATTTATTAAATATAAATATTGATGTTAGTGATTTTGTTTTGTCTGATGGTGAAAATTTTAAAAATTTAAATTCTGTAGAATTATTGCTAGGTTATTTATTAAAAAATAATTTTGATCGTAACACAATATTGATTGCATTGGGTGGTGGGGTGATTGGAGATTTAACTGGTTTTGTTGCTTCTATTTATCAAAGAGGTATTAGAGTTATTCAAATACCTACTACATTATTATCTCAAGTTGATGCTTCAATTGGTGGTAAAACAGGAGTTAATCATATTCTTGGTAAAAATATGATTGGTACTTTTTGGCAACCAAGTGCAGTAATAATAGATGTTTGTTTTTTAACTACTTTACCAATTAATCAGTTAATATCAGGTATTGCAGAAGTAATTAAATATGCAATTATTTTTGATATTGATTTTTTTCAATGGTTAGAAGATAATATTGAAAAAATATTAGTAATGGATCCAAATAGTTTGTTATATTGTATTAAGAAATGCTGTGATTTAAAATCAAAAGTTGTTTTTTTTGATGAACGGGAAAATAATTTACGTTGTTTATTAAATTTTGGTCATACATATGGTCATGCTATTGAGTCATATTTTAAATATTCTTTGTTTTTACATGGAGAGGCTATTTCTATAGGTATGGTGATTGCGTCTCGTACTGCAAAAATTTTGAAATTATTAAATGATTTTGATGAAAATCGGATTATTAATTTGCTGAAATTAGCTAATTTACCATTTTCTGCTCCAAAAAATATGCCCCCTGAAGAATATTTGCCATATATGAAACGTGATAAAAAAAGTCGGAATGGGAATATTAAATTAATATTACCAGTTTCAATTGGTAAAGTTAAAATCTTTAATAAAATAGATAAGAACATAATTCTTCAATCAATTCAAGAGTGTATATTATAAATTTATGTTTTAATTATTTAAATTTTTTAAAACTTTTGAATTATTTATAGAGATATAAAAATGAAAAAATTTTTTATTTCACCATCTATTTTGTCTGCAGATTTTTCTCGATTAGGTCAAGATGTACAAAATGTTTTGGATGCTGGAAGCGATATGATTCATTTTGATGTTATGGATAATCATTATGTTCCTAATTTAACATTCGGTCCTATGATATTAAAATCATTGAGAAGTTATCCAATTCGTGCTCCTATTGATGTACATTTAATGACTTCTTCAGTTGATGCATTAATTCCTATTTTTGCAAAATCAGGAGCGGATTATATTACTTTTCATCCTGATTCTACTCGGGATATTCATCATACTATACGTATAATTAAACAAAATAATTGTAAATCAGGTATAGCAATTAATCCAGATGTTTCTATAAAAATTTTAGATCCTTTTTTAGAAAAATTGGATTTAATTTTATTAATGAGCGTTTATCCTGGTTTTTCTGGTCAAAAATTCATATTATCAGTATTAAAAAAAATCAGATCACTAAGAAAATATTTAAATTTTAATTTTCCAAATATTTTATTACAAGTCGATGGTGGTATTAATATAAATAATATTTTTGATGTTGCAGAAGCAGGAGCTGACATATTTGTTATGGGTTCTGCGATTTTTTGTTCTAATAATTATTATGAAACAATTCAAAACCTAAAAAAAAAAATAATTCTTGTTAGTAGTTAGGATTGCGATTTTTTTTAAGGTTATTTGATATCGTGTAAGGAAATAATATGTCATTTTTAAAACCCATTTTATTCAGTGCGGTTCAACCTACAGGTCAATTAACAATCGGTAATTATATTGGTACATTATCTCATTGGTCTGATTTTCAGGATCGATATCAATGTATTTTTAGTATTGCTGATTTACATTCTATGACTGTATTACAGGATTCAAAAAAATTAAAAAAATCACAATTAGATACTATTGCTTTTTATTTATCGGTTGGTGTAGATCCAAAAAAAAGTATTGTATTTCTTCAATCTTCTGTATCTGAACATTGTAAATTATATTGGGTGTTGAGTTGTTATACTTATTTTGGAGAATTAATTCGTATGACACAATTTAAAAATAAATCTAAAATACATTCAAATAATGTTAATTCTGGTTTATTTACTTATCCGATATTGATGGCATCCGATATTTTGCTATATCATAGTGAATACGTTTTAATTGGGAATGATCAAAAACAACATTTAGAATTAGTTAGAAATCTTGTAAAACGTTTTAATTTTTTGTATGGTGATATTTTTAAAATGCCAAATATATGTATTCCTCAAAAAAATAATTCAAAAGTTATGTCTTTATTATGTCCAACATGTAAAATGTCGAAGTCTGATGCTAATCCTAACAATGTGATTTTTTTATTAGAAGATTCAAAATCTATTTTTAAAAAAATTCAGCGTTCTGTTACTGATTCAGAACAGAAAATATTATATGATGTAAATAAAAAAGCAGGAATTTCGAACTTATTAAATATTTATTCAAATTTCACTGGTAAAAGTATTTTAGAATTAGAAGAAAAATTTTTACATACATCATATAAAGATTTTAAATATTTAGTGGCTAAAGTTATTTCTAAAACTTTGTTAAAAATACAAGAAAAATTTTATTATTTTCGATCTAATGAGCATTATTTAAATGAAATCTTAAAAGAAGGATCATATAGAGCACAATATTATGCTAAAAATATCATAAATCAAGTATATCATGTTTTAGGTTTATAAATCTTATTTTTATTCGTTACTTAAAAATTTTTCTTGTGACGACTTGTTAAACCTAATATTATGGATAATATGAATACTATTCCATATAATATATTTGAAATGACTAATGCACCACAAATTCCTATTTTTGAGATGATTGGTCCAGTAATTATGAATGTTAAAAGTGTACCAATAGTTCCAGACATCAAAGTAAAGTTAATTAGTTTTTGAGAAGGTTTTTTGGTTTGTAAAGATGTTAGTGTGATAATTATTGTATAAATAGCACTTGAAAAAAAACCAAGTATTATAATAATAGTATTAAATAGCATTATATTGTTATTTTTAATAAAAAAATACATTGAAAATGTAGAAATACCTGTTAATATTACTAATGCTTTTTGTAAATCAATAAATTTTAATATATAACTAAAAAACCACATTCCAAACATGTATGACATCCAAAAGTTACTCACTAAACTTCCAGAATGTTGAAGATTAAAATGAATATTTTGTGTAGCATATTCTGGAACCCATGAAATAAATCCTAATTGACCTAAAATATAACATAAAGAACAGCAACATAGAATAAATATACTTTTTTTACAGTTACTGTGATATTTATTTTTTTTTTTTGTTATTTTAATATTTTGTTTAGGGAATTCTACATTAATTGTAATTAAAAAAATTATAAAATATACTAATCCAATGATAATGTAAATCCAGTACCAAAATATTTTTTTGTGTAATAGTATAGATGCAATTATTGGAAACATAATTCCGGAAATACTAAAAAAAGAATCTGTTAATAATAGTTTTGATGTTCTCTCTGAACCAGAATAAATATTTGTAATTAAGAAGGTACCAATTGACATTGTAATTCCACCAACCATACCAAAAATAAACATACTGAAACAAAAAATAGTTAAATTATGTGTAATTACAAAATTATATATCGCAATTAAAACTAAAAAAAAACCCATAATGATTTGTTTTTTAAGAGAAAAAAATTTCGTAATCCAAGAATTTAATACAATAGAAAATAATATTCCAGCATTTAAAAACGTAAATGTGTTACTCATATTTGCAACAGAGAGATGGAAATATTTTGCAATATTACGTATTATCATTCCTGTTACAACAATCATCGATCCAGTAAAATAATATGATAAAAAACTTATTATTGTTAACCCATATTTATTTTTGTTTATCATGATTTCCTCTGAAAATAGTATGATGATTTTTACAAGATTAAATAATGAAAATTATGAACACTTTTCGAAAGAATTTACGTATGATTATTTTAATTATATCATCATGATTTAAAATGTTTATTAAATATTTTTACTTTTGTATTATTATATGATAATATTATTTTTATTTGTTATTTTTATTTTTAATTGTTACTTTTTTTTAAATGAAAATATTTACATATACTATACTAGTTACAAGCTCATATAGTAAAGAAAATTCTAAGAGTGCGCTTTTTTTTTCACAAAATTTAGTAGAAAATAATCATATTATTGACAGTATTTTTTTTTATGGTGATGGTGTTTATAATAGTAATAATATGGTATATACAATATTTGATGATTTTAGTTTAATAAAAAAATGGTATGATTTTAGTAAAGATTTTTCTGTAAATTTAAATGTTTGCTCAAGTTTTGCTCAAGATCGAGGTATTATTTCTGATGAAATTTCTAAAAATATGGGTTTCAAGCATGGAAATTTACATTTTGGTTTTCGCTTAACTGGTTTAGGTCATTTAATTACTTCAATAATAAAATCAGATCGTTTATTACAATTTTAATATTATATGAAAAAAATTGCTGTAATTTTTTCAAATTCACCTTATGGAACTAGTTTCGGTTTAGAAGGTATTAATTTTGTTTTATCTGCTTCTTGTTATACAAATAATATTTTTTTGTTTTTTATTGGAGATGGAATCTTTCAAATATTAGAAAATCAGGACTCAAGTTCTATTTTTTTTAAAAGTTATTCTGATTCTTTTAGTTTTTTAGAGTTTAGTAATATTAAAAATTTTTATTTATGTTATGAATCACTCATAAAACGTGGTTTAAATTCATCAGTAAAGTTTTTAGTGAATGTAATTATTTGTAATCCTACTGATTTTAGAAATCAAATTGATAAATGTGATGTTATTTTAAATTTTTAACTTATTAAAAATTATGTTAAATATACTTTTAAATTCTCCTTTTAAAATTGATATTCAGAGCATGATAGAGGTTTTAAAAAAACGAGATACATTAGTTGCATTACAAGACGGTGTTTTAATTGCACTAAATGGTAATATTGTATTAAATACATTACTTAAAAAATCAATTACGTTATATGTTTTAAAAGAAGATGTTTTGGCTAGAGGTATTCTGGATCATATTTGTGATAATTGTAATGTAATTAATTACTCTCAATTTGTGACATTAACTCAAAATTTTTCAAAATATATGAATTGGTAGTATATATTACTATTTTAAATATTTTATTTTATTTTAATTTTTAAAAGTATAACGCATACTATTTTACCATTTATTTATAAAAAGGATACTATGGTTACTATCAATCAATTAGTTCGTATTCCAAGAATTAAGAAAATTTCTAAAAATAATGTTCCTGCATTGTCAGGATGTCCTCAAAAGCGTGGTGTATGTACTAAAGTATATACTACTACTCCAAAAAAACCTAATTCTGCTTTACGTAAGGTTTGTCGAGTTAAACTAACAAATGGATTTGAAGTTACTGCTTATATTGGTGGTGAAGGTCATAATTTACAAGAACATTCTGTAATTTTGATAAGAGGTGGTCGAGTCAAAGATTTACCTGGTGTACGTTATCACGTTGTACGAGGAGCTCTTGATTGCGCTGGTGTTAAAAACAGAAGTACTGGTCGATCAAAATATGGTGTTAAAAAATTAAAAAAATAATTGTTTTCATTTTTTAGTTAACAGGGATATTATTATGTCAAGACGACGAATGATTGAAAGTCGAAAGATTTTACCTGATCCTAAATTTTCATCAGAAATATTAGCAAAATTTATTAATACCTTAATGATGAATGGTAAAAAATCAATTGCTGAAAACATTGTATATTCTGCATTAGAAAAATTATCTATTCAAGTTCAAAAAGATGAATTAGAAATATTTGATATTATTTTAGAACATGTTAAACCAGTGGTTGAAGTAAAATCACGTCGAGTAGGAGGTTCAACGTATCAAGTTCCAATTGAAGTTCGTCCAGTTAGACGTAACACATTAGCAATGCGTTGGATTGTAGAATCTGCTAGAAAGAGAAAAGATAAATCGATGTTTTTAAGATTATTTCACGAGTTTTCTGATATTTTAGAAAATAAAGGAGCTTCTATTAAAAAACGAGATGATGTCCATCGTACAGCTGAAGCAAATAAAGCTTTTGCACATTATCGTTGGTAAATTTTGTTAAAATGTGATTTTTTGAGTTATGAGAAGCTATAATTTTAATTTGCGATTTTTTACAATATATTGCATAGTATTGTATTTACTCCTGAAGAGGAACAGAATGGTTCGAACAACACCAATTATTTATTATCGTAATATTGGAATTAGTGCACACATTGATGCTGGTAAAACGACTACTACTGAGCGGATTTTATTTTATACAGGTATCAATCATAAGATTGGTGAGGTTCATGATGGTACTGCCACCATGGATTGGATGGAGCAAGAGCAAGAACGAGGTATTACAATTACTTCCGCTTCAACAACAACGTTTTGGTCTGGTATGAATAATCAATATCCTTCTCATAGAATTAATATAATTGATACTCCAGGTCATGTTGATTTTACTATTGAAGTGGAACGATCAATGCGTATTTTAGATGGGGCAGTGATGGTATATTGTGCAGTTGGTGGAGTACAACCACAATCAGAAACAGTTTGGAGACAAGCAAATAAATATAATGTTCCTAGAATTGCTTTTATTAATAAAATGGATCGTGTTGGAGCTGACTTTTTTAAAGTTTTACAACAAATGGAGCTTCGTTTTAAAATTACTACGTTACCTTTACAAATTGCTATTGGATCGGAAGAAAATTTTGTTGGTGTTGTAGATTTAGTACAAATGCGTGCTATTTATTGGAATGATATGAATCAAGGAATTACTTTTGAATATAAAAATATTCCTGATAATTTATTGCCTATTGCTCAAAAATGGAATCGAATGCTAGTTGAAACTGCTGTTGATTGTGATGAAAAATTGATGGAAAAGTATCTGAATAATGAATTTTTATCTGAGAAAGAAATAAAATTAGGTTTGCGTCAACGAGTATTAAATAATGAAGTAATTCTTGTAACATGTGGTACTGCATTTAAAAATAAAGGTATACAATCTCTTTTAGATGCAATTATTGATTATTTACCATCTCCAATAGATGTTGATTGTATACATGGGGTTTCTGAAAAAGGTAAAAAAGTTTCTGTTAAGCGTATTTCAGATGATAAAGAGTTTTTTTCTGCTTTAGCATTTAAAATTGCTAATGACCCTTTTGTTGGTAATTTAACATTTTTTAGGGTATATTCGGGATTTGTAAAATCTGGAGACACAATTTTTAATTCAGTTAGAGGTCAAAAAGAGCGATTTGGAAGAATTGTTCAAATGCACGCTAATAAACGTGAAGAAATTAAAGAAGTATATTCTGGTGATATTGCTGCAGCAATTGGATTAAAAAATGTTATGACTGGAGACACTCTATGTGATATAAATCATCCAATTGTTCTAGAAAAAATGGAATTTCCAGAACCTGTAATTTCAATTGCTATTGAACCAAAAACTAAAACCGATCAAGAAAGAATGGGATTAGCTTTAAATCGGTTAGCAAAAGAAGATCCATCTTTTCGTGTTCATACTGATCATGAATCTAATCAAACCATTATTTCTGGTATGGGTGAATTACATTTAGAGATCATTATTGATCGCATGAAAAGAGAATTTAATGTTAGCGCTAGTATAGGTAAACCACAGGTTGCTTATCGTGAAACTATTCGTGATACAATAAAAAATGTTGAAGGTAAATATATTAAACAAACTGGTGGTCGTGGTCAATACGGACACGTAGTAATTGATTTATTTCCTTTATCACCAGGAGGTCCTGGTTATCAATTTGTTAATGATATTAAAGGAGGAGTAATTCCTAACGAATACATATCTTCAATTGATAAAGGTATACAGGAACAGTTAATTTCAGGTCCTTTAGCAGGTTATCCAGTAGTGGATATTGGAATAAGATTACATTTTGGTTCATATCATGATGTTGATTCTTCAGAATTAGCATTTAAATTTGCATCATCCATTGCATTTAAGAGTGGTTTTAAAAAATCAAATCCAGTATTATTAGAACCAATTATGAAAGTTGAAGTTGAAACTCCTGATGATTACATGGGTGATGTTATTGGTGATTTAAATCGACGTCGTGGTATAATTGAAGGAATGAAAGATTTTCAGGTGGGGAAGTTAATTTCAGCTAGAGTTCCTTTATCAGAAATGTTTGGTTATGCAACGGATTTACGTTCACAAACTCAAGGACGTGCTTCTTATTCTATGGAATTTTCAAATTATTTAGAAATTCCTAAAAATATTGCATTAGAAATTATTCAAAATCGAAATAAATAATTGTGTATTTTGATAATATAACATTATATATGAATGAAATTTTTATAAATAAAAGGAAATATTGTGTCTAAAGAAAAATTTAAAAGATTAAAAACACATATTAATGTTGGAACTATTGGTCATGTAGATCATGGAAAGACTACATTAACTGCTGCCATTACAACTGTATTATCTAAACATTATGGTGGATCAGCTCGTGCTTTTGAACAGATTGATAACGCTCCAGAGGAAAAAGCTCGTGGTATTACTATTAATACATCACACGTTGAGTATGATACAAAAATTAGGCATTATGCTCATGTTGATTGTCCAGGTCATGCAGATTATATTAAAAATATGATTACTGGTGCAGCTCAAATGGATGGTGCTGTATTAGTTGTTGCTGCAACAGATGGGCCAATGCCACAAACACGTGAGCATATTTTATTAGCCCGTCAAGTTGGTGTTCCTCATATGGTAGTTTTTTTAAATAAATGTGATATGGTAGATGATGAAGAGTTATTAGAATTAGTGGAAATGGAAGTTCGTGATTTATTAACACAGTATGATTTTCCAGGTGATAATATTCCTATTATTAGGGGTTCTGCTTTAAAAGCATTAGAAGGGGATAAAATTTGGGAAGATAAAATTTTGGATTTATCAAATGCATTAGATAATTATATTCCTAATCCAAAAAGAGATATTGATCAACCATTTTTATTACCTATTGAAGATGTATTTTCGATTTCTGGTAGAGGGACAGTTGTTACGGGGAGAGTAGAAAAAGGTGTTGTAAAAGTTGGTGAAGAAGTGGAGATCGTTGGGATTAAACCAACAACGAAAACCATTTGTACTGGAGTAGAGATGTTTAGAAAATTATTAGATGAAGGAAGAGCAGGGGAAAATGTTGGAATATTGTTGCGTGGTACAAAACGTGATGAAATAGAACGTGGTCAAGTATTGGCTAAACCAGGTAGTATTCATCCACATACAAAATTTGAATCTGAAGTTTATATTTTATCTAAAGAGGAAGGTGGTCGACATACTCCATTTTTTAAAGGATATCGTCCGCAATTTTATTTTAGGACGACTGATGTTACAGGTTTTATTGAATTACCAGATGGGGTAGAGATGGTTATGCCTGGTGATAATATTAAAATGGTTGTAACATTGATTCATCCTGTTGCAATGGGTGAGGGTTTAAGATTTGCAATTCGTGAGGGTGGTAAAACGGTTGGTGCAGGTGTAGTAATTAAGATTATTAATTAGTTAAATTAAATACTAATTGTATAATTTTATGATAGAATATAATAATTTTTATTTTCAAGAAAGAGGATAGCATATTCTCTTTTCTTGATGCTATTTTTATTAATAGATATCGTGATATTTTTTATTTTTATTTATGAATTTTATAATTAATTAATAATTTTATATTATAAATTTTTCTATTCATGTAATTTTTTATTTTTTAATTTTATTAATACTTTATATTTTATTATATTATGTGTTATATTTTTTCAAAATATTATTTTAATATATTATTATACATTATAATTTTATTATGGTTTTTTATTTTAGATATTGATACAATATATTTTTCATTTTATTTTATATAATTGGAGTTCTGATGCTATGCAGAACCAAAGAATTCGTATTCGACTTAAAGCATTTGATCATCGTTTAATTGATCAATCTACTTTTGAAATTGTTTCTACAGCTAAAAGAACAGGAGCTCAAGTTAAAGGTCCAATTCCTTTACCAACAAAAAAAGAGCGATTCACGGTATTGATATCTCCTCATGTTGATAAAGATGCTCGTGATCAATATGAAATTCGTACACATAAAAGGCTTATCGATATTGTTCAACCTACTGAGAAAACAGTAGATGCATTAATGAGATTGGATTTAGCAGCTGGTGTAGATGTACAAATTAGTTTAGATTAAAATAAATCGTAAGTATTATTATTGGTGATAATATGGTAGGATTAGTTGGAAAAAAAATTGGAATGACGCGTTTATTCAATGAAAGTGGTTGTATGATTCCAATTACAGTTTTAGAAATTAAAAAAAATTATATTATACAAATTAAAGATAAATTTCGTGATGGGTATTCTGCTATTCAAGTTACAACGGGAATAAAAAAGAAAAAAAATGTATTAAAATCAGAAATAGGTCATTTTTTAAAATCTGGTGTTGATTGTGGTTGTGGTTTGTGGGAATTTAAAACATTAGAAATAGATAATTTTCATCTTGGTCAACCATTGGATTTAAGTTTATTTGTTAAGATTAAAAAAGTAGATGTTTCTGGATATACTAAAGGTAAGGGATTTTCTGGAACTGTTAAAAGATGGAACTTTAAGATGCAGGATGCGACACATGGAAACTCATTATCGCATAGAGCACCTGGTTCTATTGGTCAGAATCAAACACCAGGTAGAGTTTTTAAGGGTAAGAAAATGTCTGGTCATTTAGGTAATGTGAAAGTTACAATACAGAACTTAAAAATTTTTAAAATTGATATTAAAGAAAATTTGTTGTTATTAAAAGGTTCAGTTCCTGGTTCAAATGGTGGTAATATTATTGTGAATCCAGCAATAAAATCATAAGGAGTGTATATGAAATTAATTGTTCAAGATGAACAATCATTGATTTCAGTTTCTGATGAGGTGTTTAATAAAAATTTCAACGCGACTCTTGTACATCAAGTGGTTACTTCATATTTTTCGATGGCTCGACAAGGTAGTCGAGCTCAAAAAAATAAATCTGAAGTTTCCGGTTCTGGTAAAAAACCGTGGCGTCAAAAAGGTACTGGTAGAGCTAGATCTGGTTCAATTAGAAGTCCAATTTGGCGTTCTGGAGGTGTAACTTTTGCAGCAAAATCTAAATTATATATTCATAAAATTAATAAAAAAATGTATCGTGGAGCTTTAAAAAGCATTTTATCTAAACTTGTTCATCAGAATCGATTGATGGTTTTTAAAGATTTTTCAATACTAGAGTCAAAAACAAAGATACTATTAAATAAATTAAAAGAAATATCTATTATGGATGTATTAATTATTACCCTAAATATTGATCATAATTTATTATTAGCATCTCGTAATTTATATAAGGTACATACTAAGCCAGTAAATAAAATTGATCCAGCGAGTTTAATTTATTTTAAAAATGTTATTATTACTATAGAAGCAATTAAAGCACTGGAGGATCGTTTAATATGATTTCGAAATATAATATTTTTAAAGTTGTTCATTCACCACATGTTTCTGAAAAATCAAATATGTTGTTTAAAAAACATGATATTATTATTTTAAAAGTATCTATTAATTCTACTAAACAGGATATTAAATTAGCGGTTCAACAATTATTTTCAATTTCTGTTAGAAGTGTAAATACTGTTTTTGTAAAAGGTAAAATAAAAAAAAAAGGTAAATATAATACTCGTCGTAAAAATTGGAAAAAAGCATATATTAGATTACAAAAAGGTCAGAATTTAAATGTTATTAATAATATTATATAAATATATTATGAGGTTTAATGATTTTTATGGTAGTAATTAAATGTAATCCTACTTCTCCAGGTCGTCGTCATGTTGTAAAAATAGTAAATCAAAAACTTTATAAAGGTCGACCATTGTTATCGTTATTACAACATAATAATAAAAGTGGTGGAAGAAATAATTGTGGTCGTATTACAACTCGACATATTGGAGGAAGACATAAACGTTTATATCGTTGTATTGATTTTAAACGTTGTAAAGACAACATATATGCTCGAGTGGAAAGATTAGAGTATGATCCAAATAGATCTGCTAATATAGCATTAATTTTATATCAAGATGGTTCAAGAAGTTATATTCTTGCTCCAAAAGGTTTAGAAGTCAATCATCAGGTTATTTCAGGAATAAATATTGATATTAAAATTGGTAATAGTTTACCAATTATGAATATCCCTACAGGAACTTTGATTCATAACATTGAATTGCGTGTAGGAAAAGGTGGACAAATTGCTAGGACAGCAGGAAATTATGCTCAAATTGTTTCTATAGAAGATAAATATGTTAGTTTACGTTTACGATCTGGTGAAATTCGTAAAGTTAATGCTCATTGTAGAGCGACTATTGGTGAAGTGAGTAATTCAGAACATATGTTACGTATGTTGGGTAAGGCTGGTGCATCACGTTGGAGAGGAATTCGCCCTACAGTAAGAGGTACTGCAATGAATCCGATTGATCATCCTCATGGAGGTGGAGAAGGAAGAAACTTTGGTAAACATCCTGTAACACCATGGGGAAAACAAACAAAAGGTAAAAAAACTCGCCGTAACAAACGTACAGATCGTTTTATTTTAAAGAATCGTAGTAATAAAAAATAATATTAAGGATATTTTATGCCTCGATCACTTAGAAAAGGCCCATTTATTGATGTTAGTTTATTAAGAAAAGTGGAAAAAGCAATAATTTCTGGTAGTAAAAAATTAATAAAAACTTGGTCTAGACGTTCTACTATTTTCCCTAATATGGTTGGTTTAACAATATCTGTACATAATGGCAGACAGCATATTCCAGTGTTTATTACAGAAGAAATGGTTGGTCATAAATTAGGTGAATTTTCTTTAACAAGAACGTATCGTGGACATATTGCTGATAAAAAAATTAAAAAAAAAGTAGGGTAATTTAATTATATGGAAATTATAGCTAAATATAAAAAAGCAAAATCATCTGCTCAAAAAGTACGATTAATAGCAAATTTGATTCGTGGTAAAAAAGTAATACCAATTATGGATGTTTTAAGATTTCATAAAAAAAAAGCAGCAGAATTAGTAAAAAAGGTTTTGCAATCTGCGATTTCTAATGCTGAACATAATTATGGAGTTGATATAGAAGATTTGTTCATTAAAAAAATATTTGTTGATGAAGGACCGGTTATGAAACGCATGTCTCCAAGAGCTAAAGGACGTTCAGATCGTATTTTAAAACGGACTAGTCACATTACAATTATTGTATCTGTTAAATAAATTGTTAAAAATAGGATATGAATCATGGGTCAAAAAGTACATCCACATGGTATTAGATTAGGGATAGTAAAAATCTGGAATTCTACATGGTTTGCACAAAAGAAATATTTTTCTCAATATTTACATAGTGATTTTCAAATACGTGAATTTTTAAAAAAAAAATTAAGTAAAGCATCGGTATCAAGAATTATTATTGAACGTCCAACTAAGAGTCTTCGTGTTACTATTTATACGGCTCGTCCTGGAATTGTTATTGGAAAAAAAGGTGAAGATGTTGAAAAATTAAGATTAGTAGTATCAAAAATTACAAAAGTTCCAACTCAAATAAATATTGTTGAAATTAATAAACCAGAACTAGATGCAAAATTAATTGCTGAAAATATTACTATGCAACTTGAACGACGAATCATGTTTAGAAGAGCAATGAAAAGAGCTGTACAAAATGCTATGAGACAAGGAGCACAGGGTATAAAAGTTGAAATTAGTGGTCGTTTAGGTGGAACAGAAATTGCAAGACGTGAATGGTATCGTGAAGGTCGTGTTCCATTGCATACATTACGTGCAAATATTGAATATAGTTTGTCTGAAGCACATACAACTTATGGTATTATTGGTGTTAAAGTATGGGTTTTTAAAGGTGAAATTTTAGATAGTATGCAGTTTTTAAGGGATGAAAATAAAAGTTTTTTTAAAGAAAAAAAACAGTATCGAAAATTTAAAAAAGATAGGAGATAAAAGTATTTATGTTACAACCTAAGCGTACTAAGTTTCGTAAAATGCATAAAGGACGAAATCGTGGATTAATTTGGAATTCAAGTATTCATTTTGGTAAATATGGATTACAAGCTGTTACTCGTGGTCGATTAACATCACGTCAAATTGAATCTGCGAGAAGATCTATTACTAAATCTATGAAACGTCAAGGTAAATTATGGATACGTATTTTTCCAGATAAACCAATTACTCAAAAACCATTAGAAGTTAGAATGGGAAAAGGTAAAGGTAATGTTGAATATTGGGTAGCATTAATACAACCTGGTAAGATTCTGTATGAGATTGATGGTTTATGTGAAGAAGAATCACGTTTAGCATTTAAATTAGCAACATCAAAATTGTCTGTAAAAACAGTTTTTATTCATAAATGGTGATTTAATGAAAGTATCATTTTTAAAAAAACAAACATTAAATGATTTAAATTTTGAATTATTAAATTTATTAAAAGAACAATTTAATTTAAAAATTCAACTTTCTTCAGGAAAATTAAAAAAATTTCATATTTTAAGAAAAGTACGTAAAAATATTGCAAGAATTAAAACAATAATTACTGAAAAAAAAGGTATTATTACACATGATAATCAAAGTAAAAACATTAAGAGGTTGTGTATTAAGTAGTAAAATGCATAAATCTGCAGTAATTGTCATTGAGAGATTTGTAAGACATCCTATGTATCAAAAATTCATTAAAAAAAAAAAAAAAATTCATATTCATGATGAAAATAATATATGTTCTAATGGTGATATAGTAGAGATATCTGAATGTCGTCCAGTTTCTAGAACCAAATCTTGGGTTTTTGTAAAAATTATTAAGAAATTTGTTCTTTAATAATTTTATTATAATGAAGACATGATTATTGACATGTCTTCTTTAACGCATTATAAATAAAATAGTAACATATTTATATATAGCATTTAATATTATTGATCAGTATTAATTTTGGAGTATAAATATTTATGATACAAGAACAAACTATGTTGTTTATTGCTGATAATTCTGGAGCAAAATCTGCTATGTGTATTCGAGTTTTAGGTGGTTCAAAAAAGAGATATGCTAAGATAGGAGAATTAATTAAGGTAGCAATAAAAGAAGCGATGCCTCGTGGGAAAATAAAAAAAGGCGAGGTTTTTACTGCTGTTGTTGTTCGTACTAAAAAAGGTATACGTCGTTCTGATGGTTCTTTAATTCGATTTGATAGAAATGCTTGTGTAATTTTAAATAATTTACATCAACCAGTTGGAACACGAATTTTCGGACCTATTACTAGAGAATTAAGAACATCTAAATTTATGAAAATTATTTCATTAGCTCCAGAAGTTTTGTAATATAAGGATATCAAATATGGCTTTAAAAATTCGTTGTTCTGATCATGTAGTTGTTTTATCTGGTCGAGATAAAGGAAAAACAGGGATTGTTAAATGTATTTCTTCAAATAAAAAAAAAGTGATTGTTGAGGGAATTAATATTGTTAAAAAACATCAAAAAGGTATTCCATCTCAGAATATTCATTCTGAAATAATTAAAAAAGAGTCTTTTTTATATATTTCAAAAATCGCAATCCTAAATTTAGAAACTAAAAAAGCTGATCGTGTTGGTTTTAGATTTGTAGATGGTAAAAAAGTGCGATTTTTAAAATCGAATAATCAAATTATTAAATAAATTAGGGATATTATGTTTGAGTTGAATGAATATTATAAGTCACACATTATGAAACATTTAATGAAAAAATTTAAATACAGATCTGTCATGCAGATACCAAAAATTAATAAAATTACATTAAATATGAGTCTTGGTCAATCAAATAATAAAAAAGAACTTGAATTAACAATGCAAGATTTAAAAAATATTTCAGGTCAAAAACCTTTAATTACTCATGCAAAAAAATCTATTGCTGGTTTTAAACTACGTCAAGGTTATCCTATTGGTTGTAAAGTAACTTTGCGTGGTGTTCGAAAATGGGATTTTTTAAATCGACTAATTAATATTGTGATACCAAGAATTCGAGATTTTAGAGGTTTTTCTAAAAGATCTTTTGATGGTCGTGGAAATTATAATTTAGGTATACGAGAACAAATTATTTTTCCTGAAATTAATTATGATAAAATTGATAAAATACGTGGTTTAGATATTTCAATTACTACTACTGCAAATAATGATGATGAAGGTTTTGAATTATTATCTTCATTTCGATTCCCATTTCAATTATAATAATATTTAAGGTATTTAAATGGCTAAACAATCCATGAAAGCTCGTGAGGTAAAAAGAATAAAATTAGGTAAAAAATTTTTTTTTCAACGTCAAAAACTTAAAAAAACCATTTTAAATGCTTCCGTTTCAAAAAAAAAAAGATGGAATGCTGTATTAAAATTACAAATGTTACCTCGTGATTCAAGTTTATGCAGACAACGAAATCGTTGTTTACAAACTGGTCGACCGCATGGATTTTTAAGAAAATTTGGTTTAAGTAGAATTAAAGTAAGAGAGTCAGCAATGCGAGGTGAAATTCCTGGTTTAAGAAAGTCAAGTTGGTAACATTCATATTAATTATATTACGATAAGTGAGTCATAATAATGAGTATGCAAGATCCAATATCAGATATGTTAACAAGTATTCGTAATAGTCAAATGGCAAATAAAATTTTTGTTTGTGTTCCATCTTCTAATTTAAAAATTGCTATTGCTAAAGTTTTACAGCAGGAAGGTTATATTTCAAATTATGTGATGATGAAAAATAAACATCATTTGATATTAAAAATTTTTTTGAAGTATTTTAACGGAAAATCAGTCATTGAAAATATAAAACGTATTAGTAAACCAAGTTTACGTATTTATAAAAGTAATAAGGATTTACCTGTTGTAATGGATGGTTTAGGGATTTTGATTTTATCTACTTCTAAAGGCGTTATAAGTAATAAAACAGCGAATAAAATTGGTATTGGTGGTGAAGTTATTTGTTCAGTATATTAATTTATTGGAGGTTAAATTGTCACGTATTGCGAAAAAACCTATTATAGTGCCTAATAATGTTAATATTATTATTCGTAATAATACGATTACTGTTGATTGCAATGGTAAATTAATTTCTCAAAATTTAAATCGTCTAGTAAAGGTAAAATATCATAATGATAGGTTATTTTTTGAATCTCAAGATAATAATAGCAATGGTTGGATGCAAGCTGGCACCTTACGTTCTTTAGTATCATCGATGATTTTAGGTGTTACAGTTGGTTTTTCAAAGAAATTAAAGTTAATTGGTGTAGGTTATCGTATTAACATCGAAAAAAATAATATTATTACTATGTCTTTGGGTTATTCACATGTTATTCATTATTTTTTACCAAATGATGTTACAGCTGAAATTATTTCTGCAACAGAAATAATTTTAAAAAGTTTTAATAAACAATTATTAGGTCAAGTTGCAGCAAATTTACGTTCAAAACGTAAACCTGAAGTTTATAAAGGTAAAGGCGTTCGATATTTTGATGAATATATACGTATTAAAGAGGCTAAAAAAAAATAAAATGAATACTAGTATAAATAAAAAATTATCTCGCATACGTCGAGGTTTAAAAACTCGTATAAAATTAAAATCATGTGACATGATGAGATTAGTGATACATCGTACATCTCGTCACATGTACGCACAAATTATTGATCCTATTTCTTTTAATGTTGTAGTATCCGCTTCAACATTAGAAAAATCTATTAGAAAAAATCTTATTTCATATACTGGAAATCAAGATTCTGCAAATTATATTGGTGATACAATTGCTAAACGAGCCTTAAAGAAGGGCATTAGTACGGTTTCTTTTGATAGATCTGGTTTTAAATATCATGGTAGAGTAAAAATGCTAGCAGAGTCTGCTAGAAAATCAGGATTAAAATTTTAAGGATTAGTAATGAAATTAAATCATCATGAAAAAAATATTAATACTGAATTAAAAGAAAAATTAATTACAGTAAATAGAGTTTCTAAAACTGTAAAAGGGGGTCGAATTTTTTCATTTACTGCATTAACTGTTGTAGGCAATCAAAATGGTAAATTAGGTTTTGGCTATGGTAAGGCTCGGGAAGTTCCTTTTGCAATTCAAAAAGCAATGGATCAAGCTCGACGTAATATGATAATAATTGAAATTGTACGTGGAACTTTACAGCATGCAGTAGTTGGTATTCATACTAGTTCAAGAGTTTTTATGAAACCTGCTGCAAAAGGAACAGGAATTATTGCTGGTGGTGCAATGCGTGCGGTTTTAGAAGTATTAGGGATACATGATGTTTTAGCGAAAACATATGGTTCTACAAACCCTATCAATGTTGTTAGAGCAACAATAAATGGTTTAAAAAAAATGAAATCACCAGAAATTATTGCTGCTAAACGAAACAAGCTAATTTCTGAAATATTAGGATAAAATTATACATGTCTAAAAAAATATTTATTACACAGATTAAGAGTTCTATTGGTCGTTTGCCAAAACATAAAGCAACAATATTAGGTTTAGGTTTACGTTATATTGGTCATACAGTAGAACGAGAAGATACTATTTCAGTTCGAGGAATGATTAATAAAATTTCTTATATGGTTCATGTAAAAAAGGGATAATCACATTGTATTTAAATACTTTAAATTTTATTCGTGGAACAAAAAAAACACATAAAAGAGTTGGTCGTGGTATAGGAAGTGGTTATGGTAAAACATGTGGTAGAGGTCATAAGGGTCAAAAATCTAGGACAGGTTCAAGTATTAGGAGAGGTTTTGAAGGTGGTCAAATGCCGTTATATAGAAGACTTCCTAAATTTGGTTTTTCTTCTCGGAAAAAAAATATTACTGCTGAAGTTCGTTTATTTGAAATTAATAAAATAGATGATCGTATAATTACATTAAATGTATTAAAAAAACATAATATTGTTAAAAAAAGTATTAAGTATGTTAAGATTATTAAATCAGGTACAATTAATTATCCTATTATTATTCAGGGATTAAAAGTTACAAAAAATGCTATTGAGCTCATAAAAAAAATCGGCGGCAAAGTTGAGGGAAAAATTTCAAAAAAATGATTTATAAAATACAATCTAAATTTAAAAATATTCATCATACAATATTAGAATTTAAACAAAGAATTTTTTTAATCATATTTTCAATAATTGTATTTAGATTTGGTTCTTTTATACCAATTCCAGGAATGAATCATACTGTATTATTAAAATTTTTAAAGTTGCAACAAGGTAGTATAGTAGATCTATTTAATATGTTTTCTGGTGGTTCTTTGAGTCGAGCTTCGATTTTTTCTTTAGGAATCATGCCATATATTTCTTCTTCTATTATCATTCAAATGGTTACTTTAATATTTAAGAGAATGTCAGATATAAAAAAATATGTTGGTTTTCAAAAAAAACAGAATAAGCAATATATTAGATTTTTAACTCTTTTCTTAGCTTTAATACAATCTATTGGTATTGCATTAACATTACCACATATATCTGGTTTAGAGGGTTTAATATTAAATTTAGATTGGTATTTTTATTTAACTACAGTAATTAGTTTATGTACTGGTACAGTTTTGTTAATGTGGTTAGGTGAATTAATTACTACTGCTGGTATTGGTAATGGTATTTCTATTATTATTTTTATTGGTATTTTATCTAAGTTTCCAATAACAATCTCTAATGTTTTTTTTCAGATTAAAAATGGAAATTTATCAATTTTTATGTTTTTTTTAGTTAGCATAGTTGTTTTTTTTATAGTTTATTTGGTTGTTTTGGTAGAAAGTAGTTATAGAAAAATTATTTTACATCATTCTTCAAGTCGTAATTCAAAAAAAAATAATTTTATTAAACATACTCATTTACCATTAAAAGTTAATATGTCTGGAGTTATTCCAGCAATTTTTTCATCTCATTTAATTATTTTTTTATCTACTATAATATCATATTTTAGTGTTAATACTAATGTACATTTTTTGATACATATAATATATTATTTACAACCTGGTCATATTTTATATATAATATTATATTCTTTATTTATTTTTTTATTTTGTTTTTTTTATTCAAGTTTGTCATTTAATGTACGAGAAATGTCTGAAAATTTAAAAAAAACTGGAGTATTCATATTAGGAATTAGACCAGGAATAAAAACATCTCAATATATTCATGGTATTATGAATAAATTGATTATTTTAAATGCTATATATATTATTTTTATATGTTTACTTCCAGAATTTTTACGAATGATTTTTAGAATTCCTTTTTATTTTGGCGGAACATCTTTATTAATAATAGTAGTAGTAATTATTGATGGCATTAATCAAGTACAAACACTTCTGATATCGAAAAAATATCATTCGATATTAAAGAATAACACATTAACTATGTATAATGAATATTAATTATTTAAATAATTTAAATATTTTAATTACTAATTTTGGTGGTGATATGAAAGTTCGAACATCAGTAAAAAAATTTTGTCGTGATTGTAAAATTGTAAATAGAAAAAATGTTATTAGGGTTATTTGTACTAGTTATCCTAAACATAAACAAAGACAGGGATAATTTTTATAAATATTTATATATATAAAATTTTATTTCTTTTAAAGAATTATAGAGGAATATAATGGCTCGTATTGCAGGAATTAATATACCTAATAATAAACATACTGTGATTGCATTGCGTTTAATATATGGTATAGGGAAAACACAATCTAAAAATATTTGTATTACTTGTAATATTTCAGAAAATATAAAAATTAAAGACCTTAGTGAAAATCAATTGGATATATTGAGAAAAGAAATTTCAAAATTTATTGTTGAGGGTGATTTAAGAAGAGAACGTGCATTAAATATTAAACGATTAATAGATCTTGGGTGTTATCGTGGTTTTCGTCATCGTAGAAGTTTACCAGTTAGAGGTCAACGTACTAAAACGAATGCTCGTACTAGAAAAGGTCCACGTAAACCAATAAAAAAATAATTTTAGAGAGTTTTAATGTATGGGAAAATTTTCAAAACGAACAAAAAAAAGAATTAAACAACAAATTTTAGATGGTATTGCTTACATTCATGCATCATTTAACAATACTATTGTTACTATTACTGATCGACAAGGTAATGCTTTGGGTTGGGCAACAGCAGGTGGTTCTGGTTTTAGAGGATCAAGAAAATCTACTCCTTTTGCAGCTCAAGTTGCTGTTGAAAAATGTATCACATCCATTAAAGATTATGGTATGCAAACTTTAGAAGTAATGGTAAAAGGTCCTGGACCAGGTAGAGAATCTACTATTAGAGCATTAAATAATGCTGGATTTAAAATTACTAATATTACTGATATTACTCCAATTCCACATAATGGATGTCGTCCACCTAAAAAACGTCGAGTTTAAATTGACAATATTTTGAGAGATTAAAATGGCAAAATATTTAAAACCAAAGTTAAAATTAAGTCGTCGAGAAAACACAGATTTGTTTTTAAAATCAGGTTATAAATCTATTGAATCAAAATGTAAATTAAATCAAATACCTGGTCAACAAGGATCGAGAAGATCAAGACTTTCTGAATATGGAGTACAATTACGAGAAAAACAAAAAGTACGTCGTTTGTATGGTATATTAGAACGTCAATTTCGTAATTATTATAAGAGGTCTTCAAAATTAAAAGGTAACACTGGAGATAACTTATTAAAGTTATTAGAAAGTAGATTAGATAATGTAGTATATCGTATGGGTTTTGGGTCCACACGAGCTGAATCCCGTCAATTAATTAATCATAAAACAATTATGGTGAATGATCGTATTGTAAATATTGCATCATATCAATTATCTGCTGATGATTGCATTCAAATACGTAAAAAGTTTCATAAACAATCTCGAATTAAATCTTCTTTAGAATTATCGCATCATAGAGAAAAACCAACTTGGATAAAAGTCAATTATACTACATTAACAGGTGTATTTATTCGAATTCCTGACAGATCGGAATTATCTGCAGATATTAATGAGCATTTAATCATTGAATTTTATTCAAAATAAATTATAAATGAACATTTGGAGAAATGTAAATGCAAAATCTTTTGACAGGTTTTTTAAAACCAAAGATAGTTGATGTTGAGCAAATTAGCATGACTCATTTCAAAGTTACCTTAGAACCTTTAGAGAGAGGTTTTGGTCATACTATCGGTAACGCATTACGTAGAATTTTACTTTCTTCAATACCAGGATACGCGATTACTGAAGTTTATATTAAAGATGTTTTACATGAATATAGCGCTAAAACTGGAGTTCAAGAAGATATTTTAACAATTTTGTTAAATTTAAAATCGTTATCTATTATTTTGTATAATAAAGATGATGTAATGTTAAGAATAAAAAAATCTGGTATTGGTCCTGTTCGAGCGTCTGATATTATTCATGATGGTGATATCGAAATTATAAATTCAAAATATGTAATTTGTAATTTAACTGATCAACATACGTGTCTTGATATGCAAATGAGAGTAGAAAAAGGTATTGGTTATGTTACGGCTGCTTCTAGAATAGCATCTCGTGATGTTAATAAAAATATTGGATTTATATCATTAGATACATGTTATAGTCCTATTGATCGTATTGCTTATGTTGTAGAATCCACTCGTGTTAATAAAAGAACTGATTTAGATAAATTAATTATTGAAATTGAAACTAATGGAACAATTGATCCTGAGGTTGCTATTCGTAAAGCTGCCACTATTTTATCGGATCAGTTATCTGCTTTTGTGGATTTAAAAAATATTATTAAACCTCCAGAAGTTATTAAAGAAAAAAAACCAGAATTTGATCCTGTTTTATTGAAATCAGTAGATGATTTAGAATTAACTGTTCGATCAGCAAATTGTTTAAAAACTGAAAGAATACATTATATTGGGGATTTAATTCAAAAAACTGAAATAGAACTTTTAAAAACACCTAATCTTGGAAAAAAATCTCTAACTGAGATTAAAGATATACTGGCTTTAAGGGGTTTATCTCTTGGGATGAAGCTAAAAAAATGGCCACCTAAAAGTTTATTAAGTGAATAAAATATTCAATTTGTATTGTGATTGTTAAGGAATAAAATTGATATGAGACATAAAAAAAGTGGTCGTTATTTAAATCGTACTTCTAGTCATTATACATCTATGTTTAGAAATATGATGTGTTCGTTATTGCAGTATGAATTTATTAAAACTACTGTTCCAAAAGCAAAAGAACTACGAATGATTATTGAACCATTAATTACAATTTCAAAAATTGATAATACTCCTAATAGGAGGTTAGTTTTTTCTCGTATTCGTAATAAATTTATTGTTTCAAAGTTATTTAACGAAATTGGTCCATATTTTTTAAATCGATCTGGTGGTTATACAAGAATTTTAAAATGTGGTTTTAAATCAGGTGATAAATCTAATGTTGCTTATATTCAGTTTGTAGATCGTAATATCATACAAAATAAATAAAATATTAACATTAGTTGTTATATAACGGCATTTTATTGCCGTTTAATTCCAAATAATCATAATGATTTTTTAGATTTTATTTTTTCAATAATGTTATTTTTACTTTGTATCCATTGTGATACATTTATAATATTTTTACCTGGTAGTTGGATTTTTTCTATTTTTATTATGTTTTTTTTAGTCTGAATTTGTATTCCATGAATATTTATTGAAATAATTTTTCCAATTGGGTATTCTATATCTGATTTTATTACTTTTACTTTATGAATTTTAATATTAGTATTATAAAAATTAATGTATACACTTGGCCAAGGATAAAACGCTCTAACCATACGTTCTATTTTATTAGCAGGAATTAAGAAGTTAATTTCTCCCATTTTTTTATTTATTTTTTTTGTATATGTTGCTTCCATTTCATTTTGTTTTAATGATTTATATTTTTTATTTTGTATTTTTTTTAAAGCATATAATATTGCTTTTATACCTATTTTACATAATTTTATTATTAAACTGCTTGTAGTTTCTAATTTTTCAACTTTGCATTTTACTTGATGTAATATATTTCCTGAATCCATCTTATTATTTATTTTTATAATACTAATCCCAGTATATTTATCACCGTGTAAAATTGTCCACTGTATTGGAGATGCTCCTCTCCATTTTGGTAATAATGATGCATGAATATTGATACCTCCCATAGGGAATATTTGTAACAATAAGTCTGGGATTAACATTCCATAAGCAACAACAATAATAATATCTGCTTTGATTTTGAATAATTCTATACAATTTTTTTTTTTATTTATATTTTTTGGTTGTGATACTGGAATATTATATTTTTTTGCAAGCGTTTTTACTGGTGATTCTTGAATTTTTCTACCCCTACCATATGGTTTGTCGGGTTGAGTAATAACATGTACAATTTTGTGTTCAGATGATATTAGTTTTTTTAAATGATATGATGCAAAATATGGAGTTCCAGCAAAAACAATTTTTAATGGTTTAAAATTCATATTCATATAGTGTAAACATTCATGGATTTAATAAGGTATTAAAATTATAATATGATTAATAGTCTATAAGTAATTTACCTTGTAAATGATCCATTTCATGTTGTATACATATAGATAATAAATCTTTTGCACTAATTTTTGTTTTTTGACCATAGTAGTTTAATGCTTCAATTTTAATTATATGTGATCGGTTAATATTTTTTGTGACATTTGAAATTGATAAACAACTTTCTTCAATTTGAATTATACCATATTCATATGTTTTTTTAGGATTAATTAGAATTATTGGTTTTTTTTTATCTTTTGTGATATCAATAACAATAATTTGTAAATGAATATTTACTTGTGTTGCTGCTAATCCTATACCTTTTTTTTTATACATTGTTTCTAACATATCATGAATTATTTTTTGGATTTTTTTATCTATTTTTTTTACTGGTTTTGCTTTTTTTCTCAGTCTTTTATCTGGATGTTGTAATATTTTTAATAATCCCATATGAAAAAATTTTTAATTAAGTATTTATATATGATATCATGTATTTTAATTTATTATTATACGAAATTATAAAAAATATAAAATAGTAATATTTAATGAATAAATTATAAATGTGTAAAAATTTTTAATATGATGATAAAAAAAAAATCTTATTTTTCTTTGATGCATTGTTTAAACCTTTTAAATAATAATGATATTATTGCGTATCCTTCGGAATCAGTATTTGGTTTAGGATGTAATCCTGATCATCAAGATACAATTTTAAAATTAATAAATTTAAAAAATAGAAATAGAAATCAAGGTTTAATTTTAGTTGCTTCTCATTATTATCAATTATTACCTTATATTAATGAAACTTATCTTTCTATTAAAGAAAAATCAATAATGTTTTCTTGTTGGCCAGGATGTATTACATTTTTAGTTCCATCACAACCAAATGTTTCTAATTTAATTACTGGTTATTCAGGTTTAATTGCTGTAAGAGTTACTTCTCATGCTATTTTAAGAAATTTATGTTGGTATTATGGAAAGCCTATTATTTCTACTAGTGCTAATATTTCTGGAATGCAACCATCAAAAACTCCTAATGAAGTATGTGATTTTTTTGGTTCAGATTTTCCAATATTAGATGGTAATATTGGTAATTTTTTGTATCCTTCTAAAATTTTTAATATTATTACCGGAGAGTGTATTCGTGATGAATCAAGATAAAAAATATAATTATGTTTTGTTTGGAACAGATATTCATTATTCGAAATCACCAATGATTTATCAGATGTTTTCTAATCAGACAAAATTTAATATAAATTATGAAATACAATCTATCAAGGAAGATTCATTTTTTGAAACTTTAAAAAATTTTTTTCAAAATTACGGAAAAGGTGCAAATGTTACAATTCCATTTAAGGAGGATGCGTATAAAATATCAGACATTTTAACTAATAGAGCAAAAGTATCTGGATCAGTAAATGTATTGAAAAAAAATAAAGATAATAGTATCACTGGTGATAATACTGACGGAATTGGTTTTTTGTGTGATTTAAAAAGATTAAATTTTATTCATAAAAATAAAAAAGTATTATTAATTGGAGCAGGAGGAGTAGCAAGAGGTATTATTCCAGATTTATTATTTTTAGGTTGTAAGATTGATGTTGTCAATAGAACTTTTAAACGTGCTTATAATTTGTCTATTTTTTTTAAAAAATTAGGTGTAATTAATGCAATAAAAATTAATGATTTAAAAAAATTAAATTATGATATTGTTATTAATGCAGTATCATTAAAAATAAAACGTATGGATGATATTTTTAATTCTGATATTGTATTTTATCCTGAAAGGACAATATTTTATGATGTATGTTATAGTGATGATATGACACCATTTTTGATTTGGTGTAAAGATAATGGGGCATTATATTATTCCGATGGTATTGGAATGTTAGTGAGTCAAGCAGCATATTCTTTTTATTTATGGAGTGGTATTTTACCAAATATTTCATCTGTAATTAATATCTTGAATCAAAATAAAAAATATTTTTTTTAAAATTATATAATAATATTTGAAGAAAATATTTGACTATTTTTTAGTATTTTGTGATAATTAGATTTCTTCAGGATAAAATGTTTTTATTATTTTTTTTAATTATTATAAATTTTTTATTTTTATTGTTAGTCCTCTTCGTCTAGCGGTCCAGGACATCGCCCTTTCACGGCGGCAACAGGGGTTCAATTCCCCTAGAGGACAAATGAAAAAAAATAAAAAAAAATAAAAAAATATATATGAAAAAAATACATATTATGTTATTATAATGAATAATATTTAAGTTTTATATTTTATTTATAAAAAATAAAATATAAAATTTTTTATGCTCTTTTAAAAAATAGAATTAATAAAAAGCAACTAAATTTTGTTAGATCAAGCAATTAAGCGTATATGGTGGATGCCTTGGCAATCAGAAGCGAAGAAGGACGTGCTAATCTGCGAAAATTATCGGTGAGCTGATAAGAAGCGTTATAACCGGTGGTATCCGAATGGGGAAACCCGACATTTTTATGTCATTGTTAGCTAAATTAAATAGGTTAACAAAGCTAACCAAGAGAACTGAAACATCTAAGTATCTTGAGGAAAAGAAATCAATTGAGATTCTCTTAGTAGTGGCGAGCGAAAAGGGAAAAGCCCAGAGTTATAATCTTTTTAATTTTTAATAGAATATTTTGGAAAAAATAGCGATACATGGTGATAGCCCAGTATATGAAAAAAATTATATTAGTGAACTCAAAAATTAGAACGAGACACGAGAAATCTTGTTTGAAGATGGGGGGACCATCCTCCAAGGCTAAATACTCCTGATTGACCGATAGTGAACTAGTACCGTGAGGGAAAGGTGAAAAGAACCCCGGTTAGGGGAGTGAAATAGATCCTGAAACCATATACGTACAAGCAGTAGAAGCCTATTTTATCAGGTGACTGCGTACCTTTTGTATAATGGGTCAGCGACTTGTATTTTGTAGCAAGGTTAACTGTTTAAGGAAGCCGTAGGGAAACCGAGTCTTAAAAGGGCGTTAAGTTGCAAGGTACAGACCCGAAACCCGGTGATCTAGCCACGGGCAGGTTGAAGGTTGGGTAAAACTAACTGGAGGACCGAACCGACTGATGTTGAAAAATCAGCGGATGACCTATGGCTAGGGGTGAAAGACCAATCAAACCGGGAGATAGCTGGTTCTCCTCGAAAGCTATTTAGGTAGCGCCTCGTGAATTCATCTTTAGGGGTAGAGCACTGTTTCGGTTAGGGGGCCATACCGGCTTACCAATCCGATGCAAACTCCGAATACTAAAGAATGCTATCACGGGAGACACACAGCGGGTGCTAACGTTCGTTGTGGAAAGGGAAACAACCCAGATCACCAGCTAAGGTCCCAAAATTATAGTTAAGTGGGAAACGATGTGGGAAGTCATAGACAACCAGGATGTTGGCTTAGAAGCAGCCATCATTTAAAGAAAGCGTAATAGCTCACTGGTCAAGTCAGCCTGCGCGGAAGATGTAACGGGGCTAAAACTATATACCGAAGCTGTGGCAATAAAAATATGATTTTTTTTATTGGGTAGAGGAGCGTTCTGTAAGCCTGTGAAGAAATATTGTAAAATATTTTGGAGGTATCAGAAGTGCGAATGCTGACATGAGTAACGATAAAGCAGGTGAAAAACCTGCTCGCCGAAAAACCAAGGTTTCCTGTCCAACGTTAATCGGGGCAGGGTAAGCCGACCCCTAAGGTGAGGCCGAAAGGCGTAATCGATGGGAAACAGGTTAATATTCCTGTGCTTAATTTTATTGCGATGTGGTGACGAAGTAGGTTAGATTATCCAGGTAACGGATGTTCTGGTTTAAGCGTGTAGATATAATAACTAGGTAAATCCGGTTATTTTTAAGTTGAGGCGTGATGACGAGTTATCAAGGTAACGAAGTAATTAATACCACACTTCCAAGAAAATCCTCTAAGCTAACGATAAAATTAAATCGTACCCAAAACCGACACAGGTGGTTAGGTAGAGAATACTAAGGCGCTTGAGAGAACCCAGGTGAAGGAACTAGGCAAAATGGTGCCGTAACTTCGGGAGAAGGCACGCTGATATTAAGTAATAAGATTTACTCTTAGAGCTGTAATCAGTCGAAGATACCAGCTAGCTGCAACTGTTTATTAAAAACACAGCACTGTGCAAACACGAAAGTGGAAGTATACGGTGTGACGCCTGCCCGGTGCCGGAAGGTTAATTGAAGGGGTTAAAGGAAACTTGAAGCTCTTGATCGAAGCCCCGGTAAACGGCGGCCGTAACTATAACGGTCCTAAGGTAGCGAAATTCCTTGTCGGGTAAGTTCCGACCTGCACGAATGGCGTAATGATGGCTAGGCTGTCTCCACCTGGGACTCAGTGAAATTGAAATTGCTGTGAAGATGCAGTATACCCGCGGCAAGACGGAAAGACCCCGTGAACCTTTACTATATCTTGACATTGAGTATTTATTTTTAATGTGTAGGATAGGTGGGAGGCGTAGAATCTAGATCGTAAGGTTTAGTGGAGCCAACCTTGAAATACCACCCTTTGAACTTGAATATTCTAACCTTGTACCGTTATCCGGTATAGAGACAGTGTCTGGTGGGTAGTTTGACTGGGGCGGTCTCCTCCCAAAGAGTAACGGAGGAGCACAAAGATTGGCTAATCACGGTCGGAAATCGTGAGGTTAGTGTAAAGGCATAAGCCAGTTTAACTGTGAGCGTGATAACGCGAACAGATGCGAAAGCAGGTCTTAGTGATCCGGTGGTTCTGTATGGAATGGCCATCGCTCAACAAATAAAAGGTACTCCGGGGATAACAGGCTAATACCGCCCAAGAGTTCATATCGACGGCGGTGTTTGGCACCTCGATGTCGGCTCATCACATCCTGGGGCTGAAGCAGGTCCCAAGGGTATGGCTGTTCGCCATTTAAAGTGGTACGCGAGCTGGGTTTAGAACGTCGTGAGACAGTTCGGTCCCTATCTGCCGTGGGCGTAGGAAGATTGAGAGGGTCTACTTCTAGTACGAGAGGACCGAAGTGGACGCATCACTGGTGTTCGGGTTGTCATGCCAATGGCATTGCCCGGTAGCTACATGCGGAAAAGATAAGCGCTGAAAGCATCTAAGCACGAAACTTGCCTCAAGATTAGTCTTCCCTGAGACGAAAGTCTACTGAAGGGACGTTGAAGACTACAACGTTGATAGGCTGGATGTGTAAGCATAGTGATATGTTGAGCTAACCAGTACTAATGACCCAAGAGGCTTGATCTAACAAATATAGTTGTTTTTTATTAATTTTATTGTTAATATTTTTATATATATTTATAAAAATATATTTTATTCCTGGCGAATATAGTGTAATGGTACCACCTGATTCCATACCGAACTCAGAAGTGAAATATTATAACGCCGATGTTAGTACGAGGTCTCCTCGTGTGAAAGTAGGACATTGCCAGGGATAAGATATATTTTTTTATTATTTAATTATTTATTTATTTAATTATTTAATAAAATATTTCATATATTAATAATTAATAATACATTTTTTATATTTATAATATTATAATTTAATTTTTAATTATTATTATTTAAATATTCATTATAAATATTTTATATTAATTTTTATTATAATTTAGATTATTGTTTTAAATTTGTTATAATTATTTAATAACATTTGTAAATTTAGATTGTTTACATTTTTTACTTTTTAAATTTTCAATATTAATATAATTCTATTATATTACTTTTAAAGTAAAATTGATTTTTTTTTTAGTGTTTTATGGTTAAGGTAATTTAGATGTCCAAGATTAAAGGCAATGTAAAATGGTTTAATGAATCTAAAGGTTTTGGTTTTATTACACCTGAAGATGGAAGTAAAGATGTTTTTGTTCATTTTTCAGCAATTCAAAGTAATGGTTTTAAAACTTTGTCAGAAGGTCAAAGTGTTGAATTTGAAATAACTGAAGGTGCAAAAGGACCTTCCGCAGCTAATGTTGTTAGTCTATAATAATTTTATTAATGTAATGTGTAACAGTATTTTATTTTTAATATGACATATTCGCCACAGTATAAAAATTGTATTGTAGTTCTGTGGTGAAATATGAAGTTAATTATACTGATATATTTTTATATTTTTATATTTTTATATTTTTATATTTTTAATTTTTATATATTAAATCAATATTCTTATGTAAGAGCTAGTGATGTTAAAAATTTTTAATACTATAACGAAAAAAAAAGAAATATTTATTCCATATTTTTCAAATATAGTTAATTTTTATGTATGTGGTATAACGGTATATGATTACTGTCATATTGGGCACGCACGTACATTTATATCATTTGATATGATGATAAGATATCTTAATCATTGTAAATACAAAGTTAAATATATCCGAAATATTACAGATATTGATGATAAAATTATAAATAAATCAAAAAAATTTAATAAAAAAATCTCTGATTTTACAGATGAGATGATTATTAATATGAATAAAGATTTTTTAGATTTAGGTTTAATTCCTCCATATATTGAACCTCGTGTCACGAATCATATTAATGATATTATTTTTATGATCGAAAAATTGATTTCTAAAAATCATGCTTATATTGGATTAAACGGCGATGTTTTATTTTCAGTAAATAGTTTTAAAAAATATGGACGTTTATCGAAACAAAATAAATATAAATTAAAGATGAATAACTTAGTTAATCTAATGGATGAAAAAAATTCTGATTACGATTTTGTTTTATGGAAGAAAAAAAGTTTTTTAGATTCTCCAAATTGGAATTCTCCATGGGGTTTTGGTAGACCAGGCTGGCACATAGAATGTTCAGCTATTAATAATGTTTTTTTTGGAAAATATATTGATATTCATGGTGGAGGTTCAGATTTGATTTTTCCGCATCATGAAAATGAAATTGCTCAATCCGTTTGTTATAATAACCAAAAAGATTATGGAAAATACTGGGTTCATGTAGGTTCTTTATTGATTAAAAATCAAAAAATGTCAAAATCCTTATTGAATACTATTTTATTACGTGATTTGTTAAAAAAGTATAATTCAGAAATTATTCGTTATTTTTTTTTATCAACCCATTATCGTAAACCATTATATTATAATTCTGATAATATTTATAGATCAGTTTTTTCTTTAAGAAAATTTTACATTGTTTTGCAAAATTTGTACAACAAGATAATTATTAAAAATAAATTTTTTGTTTTAAAATATCAGTATTTTTGTATAGATTTCTATCATGCTATGTATGATGATTTTAATACCCCTAAAGCAATATCTGTTTTATTTTCGATATTAAAAGAAGTGAATTTACTATTAAGAGAGAATAAATTATTTCTTGCAACACAGTTGATTTTTCAATTGAAATATTTATCTAGAATTCTTGGTCTTTTAAATCAGGATCCAAAAAAATTTTTAAAATATCTTAATAATTTATTAATAAAAAAATAGTATAATTTTTATTTATAAAATATTTTTATATTGAATTATAAAAATTAATATTGATGTTTGTTTTGGTAGGCTTCTAATGTATTTTCCAATAATGTAGCTACTGTCATTGGTCCAACTCCTCCTGGAACAGGAGTAATATATGATACTTTTGGAAAAACAGATTTAAAATTTACATCTCCATAAATTTTTTTTTCTTTGGGTAATTTATTAATTCCAACATCAATAATAATAGATCCAGATTTAACATCTTGATCATTTAGAAAATTTGGTTTTCCAATTCCGATAATAATTATATCAGATTTTTTAGTATGTTTTTTAATATTTTTAGTAAATCTGTGAGTAATAGTAATTGTACATCCTGCGAAAAGTAATTCTAGTGCCATTGGACGACCTACAATATTTGAAGCTCCTATTATTGTTGCATGTAATCCTTGCATTCTAATTTTATACTGATTTAGAAGGGTTATAATTCCTTTTGATGTACAAGGTCTTAGTTTTGGAGTTTTTTGACATAAACATCCAATATTATACGGATGGAATCCATCCACATCTTTTTTTGGGTGAATTGTTTTAAAGATATTATTAGGATTAATATGATTTGGTAGTGGTAATTGTATTAAAATACCATCAATTTTTTCGTCATTATTTAGTGTTTTAATAAGTTCAATTATTTTTTTTTCTTGGACTGAATTATCAAAAATCCATTCTTTGGTTGAAATTCCAACATCTTGACAAGCAATATTTTTTTTTTTTACGTATAATTTAGAGGATTCATTATTGTTAATCCAAATCATTGCTAGTGAAGGAAAACGTTTACCAGAACCTGTTTCATTAATAATAGAGTTTTTTATCTTTTTTATCATTATTTTTGAAACATCTATACCATTAAGTATTTTATTTTTTTGTATCATATAAATATCCTACTTGAAATTTAATATATATTATATATAATAATATGATATATTATTAATTTTTAATACATTATATATTTTAGCGCTCTTAGCTCAGTTGGATAGAGCAACGGCCTTCTAAGCCGTAGGTCATAGGTTCGAATCCTATAGAGCGTA
The DNA here is from genome assembly GCF_964059065.1 of Buchnera aphidicola (Panaphis juglandis). Lineage (NCBI taxonomy): Bacteria > Pseudomonadati > Pseudomonadota > Gammaproteobacteria > Enterobacterales > Erwiniaceae > Buchnera > Buchnera aphidicola. The sequence goes on along the minus strand of NZ_OZ060378.1, from coordinate 358,859 downwards.
TATTTTTATAATATTTTATAATTATTTTTATAATATTTTTTTTATTTGTTTGTTTATAGATTCAATATTTTGATCTGAATTTATTTTTAAATATTTAATTTTATTTTTATGAATATCATTCATAAAAAAATTTAAAATTGTTTTTTTAATATTTTGATATTCAATACATCTTCTATTAATAGTATTAATATTATCATCTTTTCGAATGACTAGTGGTTCTTTTGTAATATCATCTATTTCTGGAGATTTTGGAGGATGATATATAACATGATATGTTCTACCTGATTTAGGGTGTAATCTACGGCCTAAGATTCTTTCATATATGATATTTTTTTTTAAACTTAATTCAATAATGTAATTAATTTTAATATTATTTTCTTTTATTTTTTTTGATTGATATAATGTTCTTGGAAATCCATCTAAAATAAAACCTTTAATACAATCTTTTTTTTGGATTCTTTTTTTGATTAAATTTATTATTAAATTATCATCAATTAATATTCCTTGTGAAATTTTTTTGTTAATCAAAATGTTTATCTTTTGATTTTTAATTATATTTTTTCTGAGTATATCTCCTGTTGAGATGTGTGGTATATTATATTGTTTCTCTAATAATTGAGATTGTGTGCCTTTTCCAGATCCTGGTGGACCTAATATTATAATTTTCATATGATTATTAAATTACTTCTGAATAAGAATTTTATTAATATTTTTTATGAATTCATTTGGATTTTCTAGAGTTCCTTGATATGCAAGTAAGGATTGTTCAAATAAAATATTAATCCATAAATCGATATTTTGATTTTTTTGTTTCATATTCATTATTTTTTTAATTATTTTATGTTTTGGATTAATTTCTAATGTATATTTTACTGGTGGTGTTTTTTGTCCAGCTGCTTCAAATAATTTAGACATTTGTTTACTCATAGTATTTTTATCTGATACTAAAACTACTGGACTTTCAAAAAGTCTATGACTAATATTCACTTTATGTATTTTATTTTTTAAGATGTTTTTGATGTCATCTAAAAGATCTTTTACTTCCTGTTTAATTTTTTGATTTATTTTTTCATCAAATATTTTTTCAAATTCATCATCAATTTTATTAATAGATTGAAATTTTTTATTTTCAAATTCAGTTAAGTAATTCATCATCCATTCATCAATGTGATTTGATAATAATAATACATCAATTTCATGTTTTTTAAAAATTTCTAAATATGGACTATTTTTTGCAGAATTGTAGTTTTCTGCAATAACAAAATATATTTTATTTTGTTTAGTATGCATATTTTTAATATAATCTTTTAAAGATAATTTTTGTTCTTGAGAATTTGATTTCATGGAAGAAAAACGTAACAAACCTGCAATTATGGATTGGTTTTTTAAATCTTCAGCTATTCCTTCTTTTAATATATTTCCAAACTCTTTCCAAAATATTTTATATTTTTCTTTTTCTTGAATGGAAATTTTTTGTATTAGTTTTAATATTTTTTTTGTCAATGCTTTTTTTAAAACTTTTGTAACGTAACTTTCTTGTAAAATTTCTCTTGAAATATTTAATGGTAAATTATTGGTATCAATTATTCCTTTAATGAATCTTAAATAGTTTGGTAAAAATTGATTTACATCATCCATAATATAAATTTTTTTTACATATAATTTCAATCCGTTTTTTTTATTTTCTTGATCCCATATATTCCATTGTGATTTTTTTGGTATATATAATAAATTTGTATACTCTTGAGTACCTTCAACTTTATTATGTATCCATGATAATGGTTCGTTTATATCTTTTGTTAAATATTGATAAAATTTTTTATATTCATCATCACTAATTTGTGTGCTTGGGATTGTCCATATTGATTTTGCAGTATTAATTTGTTTCCAAGATAATATTTTATTTTTTTCATCATATTCTTGAATCTCTATTGCAATGGAAATATGATCTGAATATTTTTTAATAATTTCATTTATTTTCCATTCTTCTAAAAATTGTTTTTCATCATTTTTTAAATGTATTTCGACTTCTGTTCCATTTTCTTCTTTGTATGTTGTTTGAATACTGTATTCACCTTTACCTTCTGATTCCCATAAAATACTATTTTTAGGATTATTTTCTTCTGCATATCTAGTTTTTACAGTGACTTTATTTGCAACAATAAATGATGAATAAAAACCGACACCAAATTGTCCAATTAATTGGTTATTTTTTATATCTTGGGAAGATAGAGATTGTAAAAATTTTTTTGTTCCTGAATTTGCAATTGTTCCTAAATTTTGAATTACATCGTCTTTAGTCATTCCAATTCCATTATCAGAGATAATGATTGTATTTTTTTTTTTATCAATTTGTATTCGAATACGCATATCATGGTTTTTAAATTTATTACTTGTATCTGATAAGCATTTGAATTTCATTTTATCAATTGCATCTGATGCATTTGATATTAATTCTCTAATAAAAATTTCTTTATTAGAATACAGAGAATGTATCATTAAATGTAATAATTGTTTTGTTTCAGATTGAAAACTATATTTTTCCTTTTTTTGAATATTCATTTTATGATTCCTTTCTTTAAATAATCTTAATATTACTGTTATCCTAATAAATTAATATCATTAGGAAATGGTATTCCTGTAGATAAGTTTGATATTTTATTTTTTTTTTCTTCATTAATTTTTCTATTTGCATCATTAAATGCCGCAACAATTAAGTCTTCTAAGATTTCTTTATCGTTTTTTTTAATCAGAATTGGGTCAATATCTATTTTGGTACAGTTATATTTTCCATTGATGGTAATTTTTACCAATCCTGCACCAGATTCTCCTGTAACTTTCATTATTGCAATTTCATTTTTTGCTTGATTCATTTTTTCTTGCATTTTTTGTGCTTGTTGCATTAAATTTCCAAGGTTATTTTTATCAAACATGGTATTTAATTCCTTTTTACTATACATCACACAATTATATCATGAATGATGTATTGTTTTTTATAATATATAACAATTTTATCATATTGTCTATTTAAAAAATGATTTTATTTTTTATTTCATTTAATAAATTCAATAGTGTGATTTCTATTCCAATTTTTTTATTTGGTGCCAAGAAAAGGTTTTTTCTTCCGTTTAATATTATTTGATAATATTTTTTTAATTCAGAAAAATTAATTTTTTTGGATATTTCGATAATTTTTTCTGTATGATATGATCTTTTCTTTTTTTTTTGAGATTTTTTGATAATTATGATAGCAATCTTGTGGAAAATTTTTAATATTTCTATTAAAATTTTTTCTAAATCTATATTAGAATTATATATTTTTTTTAATATCTTAAATAATTTTATGGTATTCTTTTTAAATATTGATAATATAATATTCAATACTTTTTCTTTACTGATCATACCAAATATTTTGAATACAGAATCAAGAGTAATTTTTTGATTACTAAACATCATAACTTGCTCAGTTAAATTTAAAGAATCTCGTATGCTTCCTTCGGATTTTTCAGCAATAATATGAACAGCTTCTTCTTCAAAAAATATCTTTTCTTCATTTAAAATATTTATTAAATTTTTTTTAATGTCTGTTATATCTATTGGAGTAAAGTAGAAATACATACATCTAGATATGATGGTATCAGGTACTTTATTAATATTAGTGGTAATAAGAATAAATTTTGCATATTTTGGTGGTTCTTCAAGGATTTTTAGTAGTGCATTAAAGCTGTGTTTAGATAACATATGTACTTCATCAATTAAATAAATTTTAAATTTTCCTTGAATAGGTATGTATTTTACTGTATCTAGTATTTCTTTTATGTTTTCTACTCTTGTTTTAGAAGCAGCATCAACTTCAATTATGTCTGGGAAGCAACCTAATTGGATGTTTTTACAATTTTTACATTTATTGCAAGAATATATTTGATTTCGGTTTTTACAATTTAAGGATTTTGATAACAAACGTGCTATAGTTGTTTTTCCAACTCCTCGCGTTCCATAGAATATCCATGATTGATGTATTTTATTGAGTGTAAAACTATTCAAAAGTGTTGTAATAATGTGATTTTGTCCAATAATAGAGTCAAAAGATTGCGGTCTCCATTTTCTTGCTAATACTATATAATGCATGTTCGTTTTCTTTATAAAAATAATATTTGATATCATATATTATCTATAATTTGTATGATATTAATTATATATTTATAAATTATTTCTTGTGTTTTTTTTGTGTTTCATGCAATATAATACTGTCTGATACAATTTCATAAAAAGCTTTGTTAGTTTTAATACTGTATAAAATTTAAATACTTAGTCAGGTCTGGAAGGAAGCAGCTAGTTTAAATGGAAACAGGTATTAAAATTTTTATCAAAGCTTTTGCTTTTTTTATTATTAATATTATGATTTTTTATCATGCATACTGTAATATAATCCTTTTTTATTCATTAAATATTGGTGATTCCCTTTTTCAACAATTTCTCCTTTTTTTAATACTACAATATTATCAGATTTAATGATTGTAGATAGGCGGTGGGCAATAACAATTAATGTACAATATTTTTTAATTTTTACTAATGTTTTTTGGATTAATTTCTCAGTTTCAAAATCTATATTTGCTGTAGCTTCATCTAATATGAGTATTTTTGGTTTTAATAATAAAACTCTTGCAATCGATAGTAATTGTTTTTGACCAATGGATAAATTATTTCCATTCTCATTTAATTTTTCGTATAGCTGTTTTGGAAAATTTTTTATTAATTCAAATAGTTGTACAATTTTTAAAACTTTCCAAACTTTATCTTCTTTTATTTTTTTTCCTAATGTAATATTTGAAAATATAGTACCTGTAAATATCATGGGTTCTTGTTGTACAATACATATTCCTTTTCGTAATACTGAATAACTTAATGAAGATATCACCCGATGATCAATAAAAATTTTTCCTACTCTTATAGGATAGTATCCCATTAATAAATTAATTAATGTGCTTTTTCCACTTCCTGTACGTCCGACAATAGAAATAAAACTTTTATTTGGAATATCAATGTTGATTTTTTTAAGAACTATGGGTGTGTTTTTAAAATATTGAAAACTTAAATTAAAAATTTTTATTTTTCCTGTTTTTAAAATTGTAGTATCTGATCCATATTCTTGTTTTTTAGAATCAATAATATTAAAAATTCTTTCTCCAGCAATGATTGATTGTTGTAATATTGCTTGTTGTGTAGCTAGGGTGATTAATGGTTCATTTAATCGATTTAAATAACTAATAAATGCATATAATGTTCCAATCACAAGTGTTCCAACAGGAGATAGAATAAATAACATCATTAATCCGCATAATATTAATGAAGAAAAAAAACTTATTAGTGGTCTTAAAAGTAATCCATCTAATTTTAAGCTTTTCATTCTTATTTCATAATGCGATTGACTTGTTTGATTTACAGTTTTTAAAAATCTTTTTTCTTGTGAAAATTGTTGAATGAGAAACATTCCGTTAATAATTTCATTGAATTCATGATTAATTTTTGCGATATAAATTCTTAATTGTCTTAGAATTGGTGTGCTATAATGTTGATAAAATAGTATTACAATAATAATTAATGGAAATAATATTGTAGAAATTATTGCTAATTTATATTGTAGAATAAACATAGCAATCAACATAATAATAATCAATGATAGACTTTTAAATAGTGTTGTGAATACAGTATCATATAATTCTTTGATAATTTCTGTATCATTAGTAATGATAGAAATAATTGTTCCAGTAGGTTTTTGATTGAAAAATGATAAGGGTTTTGATAATGTTGAAGACATGATTTCAAGTCTTAATTTTTGGACTATTTTAATAGCAGTAGTATTAAATAAAACTGTTTGGAAGTAATTACAAATAATTGATATTGTTTGTAAGGAAATGTATAATAATATTAAAAATATAATGATATTTTTATTAAATATATGTTTTGTTAAAATGTGATTAATAAAATAACTAATAATTGCAGGACCTAATATTTCAGAAATGGATGAAATAAACAATATTATGAATGCTATAGCGATTTTTTTTTTCCAATATTTTCCATAGCTTAGTAAACGTTTTAATATTGGCCAACTACGTGTTAAATTAGCCATATATTTCCTTATTTCATTTTATGTTTTTCGATATAGTGATTATTTTTGTTGTTGTTGATGATACATTTTACTGTACCAGTTTTGATATTTAATGAGTTCATCGTGTGTTCCAGAATCCTTAATTGTTCCGTTTTGAATTATAAAAATATTATTTATTTTTTTAAATATATGTAATTCATGAGAGACAATAATAATTGTGTGATTTTGTTTCTTCCATAATATAATATTATTAAAAATCATGTTTTGTGTGGGTTTATCAAGTGCAGATAAAGCGTTATCTAGAATTAGTATTTCTCGATTCATTAATAATGCTCTTGCAATTGCGATTCTTTGTTTTTGTCCACCTGATAATATAATTCCTTTTGCTCCAACTTTTGTATCATACTGTTTTGGAAATTTTATAATTTCATGGTGTATATTAACAAGAGATGAAACGTATTCAATTTTTTTTTTTGTGATATTAATATTTCCAAAAGATATATTATTTGCAATAGTATCTGAAAATAAAAATGTTTTTTCGTTTACAGTAGAAATTTTTTTTCTCCAAGAATGAATTTTAAAATTAGAGATTAATACATTATGATAAAATATTTGACCTTTTTTAATTTTAAAATTTCTTTGTATTAGGTTTATTAATGTTGTTTTTCCTTGCCCTGTAGGACCACAAATGCCTACAATATTATTAAATTTAATTTTTTGAGATATATTTTTTAGTATAATATTTTTTGTATTAGGATATTGAAAACTAGAGATTTTAATTTTAATATTACTTTTATGATGTAATATTTTTTTATTTTTCATTTGTTTTATATTATTTTCGCTAATAATTTCATTAACTCTACTCCAGGATGCACTACCTCGTTCTACAATATTGAACATCCAAGCTAAAGCTAGCATAGGCCAAACCATTAAACTTAAATACATAATAAAACTAGTTAATTGACCAATAGTAATATTATTATTCCATACTAAATAACTACCTGTAGTAATAGATAATAGATTAGAAACTGTAATTGAAAAGTAGATAATTGGATCAAATTTAGCATCAATTTTTGATACTATAATACTTTTTTTACTAGTTTCAGAAAGAATTTCTTTAAATTTTTTTATTTCATATTTTTCTAAACCAAAACTTTTTACTGTATATATATTTTTTATATTTTCTTGTGTTTGATTATTTAAATTAGAGAATGATTGTTGTGATTTTTGAAATGCAATATATAATTTTTTACCATACTTTGTAATTATTATTGCCATAATAGGCATAGGTAATAATGATATTAATGTTAGTTTCCAGTTAATTTGTATTACCATAATTATTAATACTGAAATTCCAGTAATCATAGAATCTATTAAAGTTAATACACCTTCTCCAGCAGCAAATACTATCTTATCAATATCATTTGTAGCTCTTGCCATTAAATCACCAGTTCTATATTTATCATAAAAACTCGAATTTTTTTGACTTAGACTTAGGTATAATTTTTTTCTCAGTATAATAGCTAATTTATATGAAGCTCCAAATAATAATACTCTCCACATGTATCTAAAAATATATATTATAATTGATGTTAAAAATATTAATACAAGCCAGTAGAATAATTTATAATGATATTTTTTGTTCGTACTAATTGTATCAATTAAAAATCCTACAAGTTTTGGTGGAAGAAGTTGAAGGATGGCGATAATAATTAGTAATGCGATAGATCCTAAATATCTTTTCCATTCTTGAAAAAGATACCAACTAATTTGATTAAATAATTGCACAAAACTATCCTGTATATTAATAATATTTGTTATTTTAAAATATTATAAATACATTTATATTTTATTGTATTTGAAAATATTAATAATTTTTAATTTTTTATTATTTTGAATATTTATTGATTATTTTTTATATTTTTAATATTTTAAATAAATTTTTTATTTTGTATTTTATCTATCAAAAGAGGCTGGATAATAAAAGATAATAATTTTCCAGCCAATATACTCATATTAATTTTTATAATTAATGATATTCATATTTATATAATGTAAGGTTGATTATTTAAAGATAGTAATAATACATCTTTGATTTTCTTGATTGGATGTATCACTAGTTGTGATAAGATATTTTTTGGTATTTTTTCTAAAATATATCGATTTTGATAGGGAATAATAATATTTTTAATTCTTCCACGATGAGCTGCTAATAGCTTTTCTTTTAAACCTCCAATCATTAATACATTTCCATTCAATGTAATTTCTCCAGTCATGGCAACATCTGATTTGACAGGGTTTTTAGTTAATGCAGAAACAATAGCAGTACAAATAGCAATTCCTGCACTTGGACCATCTTTTGGTGTTGAACCTTCTGGAATGTGGACGTGAATATCGTATTTTTCATAAAAATCATTTGGAATTTTTAGTTTTTTAGATTGTGATCTTACAACAGTTAATGCAGTTTGTATAGATTCTTGCATTATTTTACCTAATGAGCCTGTATAAATTAATTTTCCTTTTCCAGGAACGCATGATGTTTCTATTGTTAATAAATCTCCACCAACTTCTGTCCATGCTAATCCATTTACTTGTCCGATTTTATTTTTTTTTGAATTTTTTCCATAATAAAATTTTTTAATCCCTAAATATTTTTTTAAACTACTTCTATTTATTAGAATAGTTGTTATTAACGGTTTTATAAGCATTTCTTTCACAACTTTTCGACATATTTTAGCAATTTCTTTTTCTAAATTACGTACTCCAGATTCTCGAGTATAGTACTGTATAATGTTTTTGATAGCATTATCTGAAATTGTAATTTCTTTTTTTTTTAAAGCGTGTTTTTTAATTTGTTTAGGTTTGAGATGGTTTTTTGCTATGTAAAATTTTTCGTTTTCTGTATAACTGGATACATGAATAATTTCCATTCGATCTAATAATGGTTTTGGAATATTTGTAGAGTTCGCTGTTGCAATAAACATTACATTAGATAAATCATAATCTAATTCTAAATAATGATCGTTAAAATTTGAATTTTGTTCAGGATCTAATACTTCTAATAATGCTGAAATTGGATCAACTCGGATGTCATTAGAGATTTTATCTATTTCATCCAAAAGAAATAATGGGTTTTTAACACCGCTTTTTGTAATATTTTGTATTATTTTTCCAGGAAGAGCTCCAATATAGGTTCTTCTGTGTCCTCTGATTTCTGCTTCATCTCGTATTCCACCTAAAGCCATTCTAGTATATTTTCTTCCGGTTGCTTTAGCAATAGATTTTCCTAAAGATGTTTTTCCAACACCAGGAGGACCTACTAGACATAAAATTGTTCCTTGAATTGTATTTCTTCTTGTTTGAACTGCTAGGTATTCCAATATTCTATTTTTAACCTTTTCTAATCCAAAGTGATCATTATCAAGTATTTTTTGTGCTTGATGAATATTTTTTTTTATTTTGCTTTTTTTTGACCAAGGTATTTGTAAAATCCAATCAATGTATCCTCTAATAACCGCTGCTTCTGCTGATATTGATGACATCATTTTTAGTTTTTTTAATTCAGATAACGCTTTATTTTTTACGGTTTTTGGTATTTTTAGTAAATTGATTTTTTTTTTCAAAATATCGCATTCGTTCATCATACCTTCATTTTCACCGAGTTCTTTCTGAATAGCTTTAATTTGTTCATTTAGATAGTATTCTTTTTGATTTTTTTCTATGTTTCCTTGTATTCTATTTCTTATTTTTTTTTCAATCATAAAAATATCAATTTCAGTTTGCATTTTTATAATTAAATATTCTAATCTTGCATTAACATCTAAAATTTCTAATACTTTTTGTTTATCTAATAATTTGAATGAAATATGTGATGCAATAATATTTGATAATTTTGATGCCTCATGAATCTCTTGAAGTGCAGTTAAAATTTCGATAGGAGTTTTTTTGTGGCATTGTAAATATTTTTCAAAGCTTTCAATAGAAATCTTCATTAATGCTGGTATTTCAGTAGGATTGATTTCATATGAATGGATTTTTACAATTTGAGCAGTTAATATATTATTGCAGTGATTTATTTTTTTAATTTTTCCTCGTTGTAATCCTTTTACGAGAATTTTAATAGTTCCATCGGGTAATGTAAAAGTTTGTAAAATTGTTGATATAGTACCTATATTAAATAGTTCATTCATATTTGGATTATCTACAATTGGTTTTTTTTGAGTAACCAAAATAATTTTTTTTTTATTTTTAATAGCAGATTCAACGCAATTAATTGATTGTTTTCGTCCAACAAATAGTGGTATTATTACATTTGGATATACTACTATATCACGTAATGGTAAAATTGGTATTTCAATATATGTAGAACATTCAGAATTCATATAGTTCTCTTAATTTGATTGTAATAATTTTAAGATACATAATATTTTTCTTTAATCTAGAAAATATTTATGAGTTTTCGAGTCATCATTTAAATATTATACATATATTTTAATGTAATATGTAGTATGATTTAATATGTGTTTACTAATATGTTATTTATGATGCACTATGATTGGTGGAATTTTTTTTTGCGCAACCTTTTTATTAATGATTATTTTTTTAACGTTTCTCATGGATGGTAAATTATACATAGTATTTAATAATATTGTTTCAATTATTGTTTTTAAACCCCGTGCCCCAATTTTTTTTTTTATTGCTTGATTTGATATTTCATCAATGGCATCATCATCAAATTCTAAATATACATTATCTAAAGAAAAAATTGTTTGGTACTGTTTAATTAATGAGTTTTTTGTAACACATAAGATTTTTTTTAGATGTTTTTTTTTAAGTTCTTTTAATACAACAATAATTGGTAAACGTCCAATAAATTCTGGTATTAAACCATATTGTATAAGATCTTTGGTTTCAATATTGTAATATTTTGAATAATGAATATTATTATTATTAATAGATGTGTTATTGAATCCAATTGATTTCGTTAATTTTTTTTTTTTAATAATTTTATCTAATCCATCAAATGTTCCTCCACAAATAAATAATATTTTTGAAGTATCGATATATAAACATTTTTGATTTGGATGTTTTCTACCCCCTTGAGGAGGTACGGAAGCTATTGTTCCTTCCATAATTTTTAATAGTGATTGCTGAACTCCTTCTCCAGAGACATCTCGTGTAATAGAAATATTATTTGATTTCTTAGATATTTTATCAATTTCATCAATATATATAATACCTTTTTCAGCTTTCTTGATGTTATAATTGCATTTTTGTAGTAATCTTTGTAGTATACTTTCAACATCGTCACCGACATATCCAGCTTCTGTTAGAGATGTTGCATCACAAATAACAAATGGAATATCAAGTATTTTAGCTAGTGTTTCTGCTAATAATGTTTTTCCGGATCCAGTTGGACCTATTAATAAAACGTTACTTTTTTTTAATTCAATAGTATTATTATGTACAGTATTTAAAAATAATAATCTTTTATAATGATTATAAACAGCTACTGATAAAACTTTTTTAGCTTTTTTTTGACCAATAATGTATTCATCTAATTGTTTTTTTATTTTTTTTGGTGTTAAATTATTACTGTTTTTTTTTTGATCAGTTTTTAACACCTGATTTTGAATTGTTTGATGAAATAATATTGTGCATTCATTACATATATTTATTGAGGTATCTGATATTATATTTTTTACTTGGTATTGGTTCTTTTTACAAAAGAAGCATAAGTAATTTTTTTTTGTTTTTTTTATATGATTTTTTACCATATTTCATATCTCTGATAGTGATTATTGTAAATTAATTAAATTATTTATAAGAATATTTTTAATGATTTTATAAATTTTTTACGATTTAAGATGTTTAATTCAATTTTTATGATAATTTTTTAGATGGTATTATTTGATCAATTAAACCATATTTTATAGATTCTTTGGCATCAAAGAAATGATCTCTTTCTGTATCGTTTTGTATTTTTTTAATATCTTGTTTTGTATGAAATGATATAATTTTATGGATTATTTTTTTTGTTTTGATGATTTCTTTTGTGTGTATTAAAATATCTGATGCTGGTCCTTGAAACCCTCCTAATGGTTGATGCAGCATAATTTTTGAATTGTTTAGGCAAAATCTTTTACCAGGAGTACCAGAACATAGTAGTATTGCAGCCATTGAGCAAGCTTGTCCGATACAAATAGTATTAATATCTGATTTTACAAATTGCATAGTATCATAAATTGATAAACCTGAGGTGATTATTCCTCCAGGAGAATTAATGTATAAAAAAATATCTTCATTTGGATTTTTTGATTCCAAAAATAGAATTTGTGCAATGATTAAGTTAGACATATTATCTTCAATTGGTCCTGTAATGAATATGATTCTTTTCTGTAATAAATGTGAATATATATCATATGATCGTTCTCCATGTTCATTTTTATCAATTACTGATGGTATTAATTGTAAATATTTTTTATGATGTGTGATATTATTTAACATAATTTTTCCTATCTTTATTAAAGAGAATGATTCTATTTTTTATGTTATAGAAATCATTTATTTTTGGTTGAGAATTTGTATTGCTTTTTTAAAATGATATTTTTTTTCTTTTATTTTAAATAATTTTAATAAATGATTCATAATTTTTTTTTCTATAATCATATTTTTTACATAGTTAATGAAGTCATTTTTTTGGTATTGGATTTTTATTTTTTTTATTAGTTCTGGTTGATTTTTTTTAAGTTTTTTTACTTGTTTTTGAAGTTCATTTTCTGTAACAGATATTTTATTATCTTGAACAAGAATCTTTATCATAAAATCTAAAAGTAATTTTTTTTCTGCTTTTTTTTGAAAATTTTTGTAATATTTACTTTGAAATATATTTCCTTTATTATGATGATAATTTTTAAATGCATCGTTTTGCATATTTTTTTTTTCTTTTTCTGATATTTCTATAGGTATTTCTATCATTTTTGTATTTAACAATTGATGTATGAGTTGTGTTTTTAAAAGATGGTATTCTAAATTCATAACTTCTGTTTGTATCTTATTCAATATAATTTCTTTCAGTTCATTATCTTTATTAATATTGAATGTTTTTTTTAGAAAATCGATGCATTCTTTTTTTGAGTACATGATTTCATCTGATTGAATATTATTGACATAAATTTTTAACTGAACCATCTTACCTTGATAATTAATATCAGGATGATCACTAGGAATTTTTAATTTTATATAAATAGTATCACCGATTTTTTTATTTAATAATTCCGTTTCTATTTCTGGAATAATTGTTTTTTTACCAATAATGAATGTTAATTGTATTTTTTTATTTTTTTCTTTCTCATTAATAATATGAAATATACAATCAATTGTAATTTTATTTTTAATTTGAATTTTATTTTTTGTATTTTTCCAAATGATACAATTTTTTCTGATATTTTCTATATAATATGAAGCATCTTCATCATGAGTAATTATGGATATTTTATTGATAGTAATTTTTTTTAAAATTTTAAAATCAATATTTGGAAGAGATTGAAAATATATTGAACACATTAAATTGGAGTTTTTTTTATTTTTTTTTATATTGATAATTGGTTCATTAATTATTTTTAATTTTTTTTTTTTTATAATATTTTTAAAATTATAAGAAATAATTTTTTTAATGACAGTATTTTTAATTTCATTTTTATATTTTTCTTGAATAATATTAATAGGTATTTTATTTTTTCTAAATCCATTGATAATAGCTGTTTTTCTGATTTTGATGATTTCTTTTTTTTGTACATCATGTATATCGTTTAAAGGAATACTAATAGTTAGTTTTTTATCAAAGTTTTTTATAGTTTTTAAAGAAAATTCCATCATTTCCCTTATATGATTTTAATAAGTTTTTGTATCGTAAATATTTTATATAAAATAATCATTGAATTTATTTTTGATGATTTTTATTCATCATGATTCATAGATATTTTAAATAAGTAAATGAAAAATAAATTAGTATTTTTTATTTTGACATCGATTTTTTTGTATAAAATTTATTTCATGATTATTCCATTCATATACAGTATATATATGTAAAGATAATGCATAAATTTCATTTTGAATTTCTTGAGATAATACATCATAAACTTTTTTATGACGATTAAATAATGTATACTTTTTGAAGTAATCGCTAACAATTATTATTTCAAGATGTTTTTTGTTTTTTTTAATATTGTGATATATACTGTTATTATATATTTTGATAATTTTTGGTTGAAAGTATTTTTTAAGTTTTTTTAACATATTATAGGATATTCTTTCATATATGATAAAATTTTATGATTATCGATAATATCATGATGTTTTTTAAAATTCAATGACAATTGGTAGTAATGATTTAAAAATAGTATTAATATTATGTATTCATAATGAAGATATTTTATTTTTATTATTAACAATATATTTTGAGGTAAATCTTATTAATGAACAAAAATAGTATTTTTGACAAATTTTTAGTTTTTTTAGGGATATTCTTTTTGACAGGTTGTCATCGTTTTATTTTTTATCCTTCAGGTATTATTGCAATACAACAATATAAATTAATTTTTTTAATTTTTCTTGTTATGCTAGTAATTGTATTACCAGTATTCATATTAACGTTTTTTTTTGTATATAGTTATCGAAGATCTAAAAATAATACATATCGACCAAATTGGTCGCATTCATATTTTATTGAATGCATGGTTTGGATAATACCAATTTTGATAATAGTATTTTTTAGTTTTATAACTTGGAATACATCACATTCTTTAGATCCAAAAAAAAAAATTGTTTCGAATAACAGTATTGTAAAAATTCATGTTGTAGCTTTAGACTGGCAATGGTTATTTATTTATCCTAAAGAAAAAATTGCTACTTTAAATGAGTTGGTTATTCCAAATAATACTCCAATTAAATTTATTATTACATCTAATTCTGTTATGAGTAGTTTTTTTATTCCAAATTTAGGTAGTCAAATTTATGCTATGCCTGGTATGAAAACTATTTTAAATTTATTGTCTACATTACCTGGAAAATATTGTGGTTTTTCATCGAATTATAATGGTGAAGGATTTTCTGATATGAAATTTAATACTATTGTTGTACCAAATGATACTTTTATTACTTGGGTAAATAAAGTACACACTGCACCTGACACATTAAAAAATATTAATGATTTTAATATATTAGCTAAACCAAATATATTACATCAAATTAGATATTTTTCTTTTGTTTATGATAGTATCTTTGATAATATTCTTAACAATAATTTATAAATGGTATGAAATAAATACTTTATGGTGCTTTTATTTATTTTTTTTTATATACAATAATATAAGGAAGAGTATTTATGTTTGGAAAATTAACAGTTTCAGATATACCATATTATGATCCAATTATTATGTTAACTTTTATATTTATTGCTTTTATTGGTATATATTTAATTTTTAAAATCACACAACTAAAAAAATGGAAATATTTATGGTGTGAATATCTCACTTCTGTAGATCATAAGAAAATTTCCATCATGTACCTTGTTCTAGCTTTTGTTATGTTGTTAAGAGGATTTGTTGATGCTGTTATGATGCGAACACAACAGTTTTTTTCTTCTATGGGAGGAAAGGGTTTTTTACCCCCTAAACATTATGATCAGATATTTACAGTTCATGGTGTAATCATGATTTTTTTTGTTGCTATGCCTTTGATTATTTCATTAATGAATCTTGTAATACCATTACAGATTGGTGCACGAGATGTCGCTTTTCCATTTTTAAATAATCTTAGTTTTTGGCTAACAGTAAGCGGTGCATTATTAGTGAATATATCTTTATTTGTTGGAGAATTTGCTCGTACGGGATGGTTAGCATATCCACCATTGTCTGAATTAAAATATAGTCCAGGAGTAGGAGTAGATTACTGGATTTGGAGTTTACAAATTTCTGGTATAGGAACCACATTAAGTGGAATTAATTTTATTGTTACAATTTTAAAAATGCGTGCTCCTGGCATGAATTTATTTAAGATGCCTGTTTTTACTTGGACTTCATTATGTTCAAATATTTTAATTATTTCTTCATTTCCAGTATTAACTCTTACATTAGCATTATTAACTTTAGATCGTTATTGTGGTTTTCATTTTTTTACCAACGAATGTGGTGGTAATGCTATGATGTATGTGAATTTAATTTGGATATGGGGTCATCCTGAAGTATATATTTTAATTTTACCTGCATTTGGAGTGTTTTCAGAAATAGTTTCAACATTTTCAGAGAAATCTCTGTTTGGTTATCTATCCCTTGTTTGGGCAACAATATCAATTACTATTTTATCTTTTATTGTATGGTTACATCACTTTTTTACTATGGGTTCTGGTGCTAATGTTAATGCGTTTTTTGGAATTACTACAATGATTATTGCAATTCCAACTGGTGTAAAAATATTTAATTGGTTATTTACAATGTATCAAGGTCGAATTAAAATGCATTCTTGTATGCTATGGACAATTGGTTTTTTAATTACTTTTACAATTGGAGGTATGGCTGGAGTTATATTATCAATGCCTGCAATTGATTTTATGTTACATAATAGTGTGTTTTTAGTTGCGCATTTTCATACTGTAATTATTGGTGGAGTAGTTTTTGGTTGTTTTGCAGGGATTACATATTGGTTTCCAAAATTTTTTGGTTTTGTTTTAGATGAAAAATGGGGTAAATTTTCTTTCTTTTTTTGGATTCTAGGTTTTTTTAATACTTTTATGCCATTATATTATTTAGGTTTAATGGGTATGACACGTAGAATTAGTCAAAATATTGATCATAGGTTTCATAATATGTTACTTGTTTCTATTTTCGGAGTTGTTTTAATTTTTATAGGAATATTATGTCAAATCATTCAATTATGTGTATCAATAAAAAATCGAAATAGATATTTTGATAATATTGGAGATCCATGGAATGGTAGAACATTAGAATGGAGTACTTCTTCACCACCACCAATATATAATTTTGCTCATATTCCATATGTGGATAGTATTGATGATTTTTGGTATAAAAAACAGAAGGGTGCATTAAAAAAACCTAAAGAATATTATGATATTCATTTACCGAAAAACACTTCATTAGGTATTTTTTTAGGAATAATATTTTTTTTTATAGGTTTTTCAATGGTTTGGCATTCTTTTTTTGTGAGTACATTATTTATTTTTTTTGGAATAATGGTTTTTTTTATCGATAGTTTTTTTGATAGTCACTTTTATATTTCTAATTCTGAAATTAAAAAGATTGAAAAATATGGTTCTTCGAAATAAGGAATATTTATGACTCTTAATAAAGTATATATAGAAAATGATGAAATTAAAAATAATGATATGTTTGGGATGTGGTTATATTTGATGAGTGATTGTATATTGTTTGCAACAATGTTTAGTGTTCATATCATTATTTCGTCACATGTAATTTTATATACTGGATTTTTTAATTTATGGTTTGTTTTTATAGAAACCTTGGTATTATTATTGAGTTCTGTTACATATGGTTTATTATCTATTAGTGCAAGGTATAAAAAAACATTTTTTGTATGTTTTTTTTTATTAATAACTTTTGCATTAGGTTTAATTTTTATCATGTTAGAATCATATGAATTTTATCATTTATGGAAATTGGGATATAAACCTCAAAACAATGGATTTTTATCTTCATTTTTTACTTTAGTTGGTTTACATGGTATTCATGTGGTTTTAGGATTAGTTTGGATGCTAGGTTTATTTTTTCAGATTTTAAAATTTCATATTAATAAAACGATATATATTCGTATATTATGTCTTGGTTTGTTCTGGCATTTTTTAGATATTATTTGGGTTTGTTTGTTCACAGTTGTTTATTTGATGAGGAGTATATAAATGAAAAAAACAATTGTTTACAAATATAATTTTATAAATGAGACATTGTCTTATATTTTTGGTTTTTTTTTATCTCTAATTT
The DNA here is from genome assembly GCF_964059065.1 of Buchnera aphidicola (Panaphis juglandis). Taxonomy (NCBI): domain Bacteria; kingdom Pseudomonadati; phylum Pseudomonadota; class Gammaproteobacteria; order Enterobacterales; family Erwiniaceae; genus Buchnera; species Buchnera aphidicola. Next base: position 340,736 of record NZ_OZ060378.1, on the reverse strand, counting down.
TAACGATTATACCGTTTTTTTTGACATATCATCATTTTTTTAAAAATAATTTTATTTTTTATTTTATTTTTCTTTCTTCTTTTTTTCAAATTTTAGTACATTTTAAATATTTTTTTCATTTTAAATTTTCTAAAATTTATTTTTGGAATTTAATTTTTTTATTTTTTTCTGTTATTGTAATCATTGTTATAGTTTTTGGTTCAATATGGATTATGAATCATTTACATCATAACATAGTATATCATATTCATAAATAACTATGATTAAATCTTATATTAATTTAATTAAACCTGGAATTGTTTTTGCTAATATATTTTCATTACTTGGTGGTTTTTATTTTTCTTCAAGTTATAAATATAACATTTATTATTTATTAATTGTAGTATGTGCTACAATTTGTGTGATTTCATCAAGTTGTATTTTTAATAATATTATTGATATTGATATTGATAAAAATATGTCGAGAACAAAAAACAGAGTATTAGTTCAATCTAAAAAATATTTGTTGCACATTAAGTTTTTTGGTATTTTTTTATTTTTATTAAGTATATTTATTTTTTTAAATTATGTAAATTTTTTATCATGTGTTATATCTTGTTTTGCTTTTTTTATTTATGTAATTGTTTATAGTTATTATATGAAACGTGTTTCAATGTATTCTGTGATTATTGGTAGCATTTCAGGAGCGATTCCTCCTGTTATTGGTTATTGTTCTATCACTAATGCTATTGATTTAAAAGTATTTTTTTTATTTTTAATATTTATTATTTGGCAAATACCGCACTCATATTCTATTTTTATTTTTCGTAATCATGATTATTATGATGCTTGTTTGCCTACTATTGTTTATATAAAAGGTGTATCTAGAACTTTAAAAGAAATTATTTTTTATATATTTTTATTTTGTATTTTTTCTTATTTGTTTTTTTTTCTTAGTTATATTTCTTTTTTATGTTTTTTATTTATTTTTTCTTTAGGTTTAGTTTGGTTATTTATAGCATGTATGCAATATTTTTTTTTATATAATTTACATTTATCCAGATTATTGTTTTACTGGTCTATTATAGTAATCATGTCATTAAATTTTGTTTTAATTTTTAAAAATTAATTTTGATTACAAACATATATTTGATTTTGGTAATCCTGCAATTTTATTTGCTTGTTTCATTATTCCTTTTGGAAATAATTTTAATAAATATCGGTTATTGATGTCTTTTATCATGGTTTTTTCTTTAATTAATTGTAATAATACTCTATTTTTTGGTATGATTTTAAATTTTTTATAACATTCTCTTAATAAGTATATTATTTCCCAATGTTCAGATGTTAATATGATGGATTCTTTTTTAGCGATTTTTATAGCAGTATTTTTGTTCCATTTTTTTTTATTATTCATATCGTTATCGATAATTAATATTTTTATATAATCAGATTATTGAAAAATTTTTATTTATAGTGCTATTTTAGATGATTTTAATTTTTATTATATTTTTATTTATAAAATATTTATTTAATTTATTTTATAGTATATTATATTTATTTTATAATTTTTTTAATATTTAAAATGATATTTTATAATATCATTTTTTATGATATTCATATTAATTTTAGTATATTTTAATTAAAACTCTAATAATTATTTATAATAGTAATATTTAAATTTTTATTAATTTTAATTTTATACTGTTGATATGAATTTTCATTAAAATATTAAATATTTCATTAACATTAAAATTTTTTATGATTTTTAATTTTAACGTTTCTAACAATAAGTTTTACTTCTTATTGTAAGAAACAAAAATATGATATTATTATGAATATTTTTGTTCTTGTGATATTTTTTAATTTTATTTTTTATTTTTTATTTTTTATTTTATTAATTCATTGATTTAATGTTTTATATTTTTATATTAATAATGAATAATTATTTTTTAATATGAGTTTTTATTATTCTCTTTATTTTTTAGGTATTTTTTAGAGTTCTTTGAAGCATGGTTTAATACACCGTTAATAAATTTGTGACTGTTTTGAGCTCCAAATATTTTTGCTAATTCAATTCCTTCATTAATTGATACTTTGTATGGAATATCTGTTCTATTATATAATTCATATACGGATAATCTTAGTATCGCTTTTTCTATATATCCGATTTCTTGAAGTTTTCTATCTAAACATAATTTAATTTTTTGATCAATTTTTTTACAGTTAATTACAATACTATTGAATATTTCATGAAAATATTTTATATCAACTTTTTTAGTGTCGATATTTTTACGATATTCACGTTCAATATCTATTATTTTGTTTTTTGATAATTCCCATGTATATAGTGCTTGTATGATGCATTTTCTTGCTTGTCTTCGAGTACTTGGGTTCATTATTTTTCCTTTTTATACTTTTGTTTTTTAATATATAAATGATAATTTTGAATTATTAAATTAATAATTAGGTTAATATTTATTTCATTTATATTGTTATTAATAATAATTTTAATTTTAAATAATGATTTTATTCCATATGCATTATGATTTTTATTTTTTTTTAAAATTAAATTTATATTGAAAAGTTATTAAATGATTTTTATTATTAAATTTATTAATGAATTTATTCTTTTATTATTTTTATTTATGGTTTAAATTTTATGATATATAGATTATATTTCTTAAATATGATATTTACTATATTGATTTTAATTGAATTTTTTAAAAGTATTATATAATTTTTAGTTTTAAATGTATTTTTATTATTAGAGTTATTAATATTTTTAATATTAAAAAAGATATTTTATATTTTTATAATGAAAATTATGATGTATGATATTATACTTGATTAAAAATAGTATCATGATTTTTATTTATATATTTTTTTATTTTTATTTTGAATTTTTAATATTTTATTTGAATATATTAATTTCTTTTATATTTAAGATTTTTATAGTAATTAATCTGATCTAATATTTTTATTTTTTATTTTTGAATGTCTTGAATAATATTAATCATTTCTAAAATTGTCATTGCTGCTTCACTTCCTTTATTTCCAAATTTTAATCCAGAACGATTAATTGCTTGATCTATATTTTTTAGTATTAATATTCCTAAACCAATTGGGGTACTGGTTTTAATACTAATTTCTAATAATTTTTGTATAATTGCATTAGATATTTTTTCAAAATGCATAGTTTCACCTTTTATAATTGTTCCTAAAGCTATAATTCCTTGATAATTTTTAGTTTGAGATAATATATTTGCAATAATTGGTATCTCATATGCTCCTGGAACTTTTATGATTTTTATATTTTTTTTTTTTATTTTTCCGATTCGTTCTAGTGTATCTAATGCTCCAAATAATAAATTTTGATTAATAAATGAATTAAATCTTGGAACTATAATAGCAATATTAGAGTTTTGGGATTCATATTGTGAGTTTATGGTATTGAATTTTTTTATTTTATAATGATATTCTTTTATATTCATGATACATCCCTTATTTTATTTTAAATATTTTATCAATATTTGTTTTTTTATATTGATTTTTATATCGTTATGTTATATAATTTTTACATATCGCGGGGTGGAGCAGTATGGTAGCTCGTCGGGCTCATAACCCGAAGGTCGCTGGTTCAAATCCAGCTCCCGCAACCTTAAATATATTTTTAATTTAACTTTTTATATAAAATATTATTAATATTTAATATAATATAAATATCATATCAATATTTTATTCATTATTATATTGATACTAATTATTATTTTATTTGATTTTTAATTAATTATTTAATTTAATATTAATTATTTTTAATTTTTTTCATATTTTTATTTTTATATGATTTAATATTTATTTTCTTAATAAATATTATTTTTAATTCTATTTTATAAAAAATTTTATATTAAATTTTTATTTATTGATTGTTTATTAAATATTTACCAATAATATTATAAAATTAATTCATTACAATATTAATATTATTATAATATTTTATCAATTTTATTTTAAAAATATGAATATAGAATTATGAATTTAATTTTAGTGATATGCTTGAATAAATAATAATATTTATTTTACTTATATCATTAAAATAATTATATTATATATTTATTTTTATAATTTATAATTATTTTTTGTTTTTATTAGTAATTTTATTATTTTTAATCATTAAATTATTTTTAATAAATATTTTATATATTATATTTTTATTTTTATATTTTTTTTTAAATTTTTAATATTATTTATTTTATTCATAAATTAGTAAATAATGTATATTAATTTTTTTTAATTTCATTTTTGAAAATTATTAAAAATGAAAACTATTTTTAAAATAAAATTTTTATATTCCATAATTTCCATATTTTAAGATAATTATTATATTTTTAGATTAAAATTTTTATATTTTTATATTTTTATATTTTTATATTTTTATATTTTTATATTTTTATATTTTTTATTAATTTATCAAATTTATTTATCTTTATGTAAATATATATCCATTTTTGGAATGGAAGTAGTTACTTGATTTTCATCTAATGCATTTTTGAACTGTATCATTAAATCCCAATATACAGTATTTAAGATATTAGTATTGCTCCAACATCGTGCTACAAAACTAATAGAGTATGGATCTAATTTATTTAAACTAACTACAATATCTTTATTTTTTAAAACTCTTGGTTCATTATACATGACATCTTTTAAAATTTTGATAATTTCATTTACATTAGAAACATGTGATACACTGATGGTAAATTCGTTTCTTCTACATGGTTCTCTAGAATAATTAATAATATTATTTGATGTAATTTTTCCATTTGGAACAACTATAATTTTACCATCTAGTGTTTTTAGAGTAGTGTAAAAGACATGTATATTCATTACTGTTCCTGATACAGTTTTTAATACTACATATTCTCCTACTCGAAATGGACCAAATACTATTAATAATACTCCTGCTGCAAAGTTAGATAATGATCCTTGTAAAGCTAAACCAACTGCCATACCTGCAGCTCCTAAGATAGCTATAATGGATGTTGTTTGTACACCAAGCCTTCCAAGAGAAGCAATAATAGTGATTATAATGATTGTATATCTTGTAATTACTGCTAAAAAATCAGATATGGTAGTATCAATATTTTGTTTAGAAAGTATTTTATTTAATGTAGTTGAAATGAATGTTGAAGAAAAAATTCCAATTATCATAATCAGGATGGCTGATATTGAATGTATGATGTATTTTAATAATACTTGCTGATGATGTATTATCCAATTTCCTACATAATTAATGTTATTAACTACGTTGTATTCGTACATTTTTATCTCCTGATTTATGATATAAAATAACATTTATATTAAGTTATATGAATTTAAATTTTTAAATATTTTTTTTAATGTTATTAAAATTGATGATTGAGATTGTTTTATCCATGTTCTTGGATCATAGTATTTTTTATTAGGTTTATTTTTTCCTTCTGGGTTACCAAGTTGACTTTGTAAATATTTTCTTTTTTTATTATAATATTTTAATATTCCATTCCATGTTGACCATTGTATATCAGTATCGATATTCATTTTTACAACACCGTAATTTATTGATTCTTGAATATCTGAAATTTTTGATCCAGATCCTCCATGAAAAACAAAATTTACAGGCCTATTATCATTTAACTGATAATGTTTTTGAATATATTTTTGAGATTCAAGTAAAATTTTAGGTTTTAGGTGAATGTTATCAGGATGATATACACCATGTACATTTCCAAAAGATGCCGCAATAATAAAATTAGAACTAATTTTTTTTAGTTCTTTATATGCGTAATATACATCTTCTGATGTTGTATACAGCAAATTGGTATTAATATTACTGTTATTAACTCCGTCTTCTTCGCCCCCGGTGCATCCTAATTCAATTTCTAAAATCATATTCATTTTTTCTATTCGCGTTAAATATTTTTTACATATTTTTATATTTTTTTTAATACTTTCTTTTGATAAATCAAGCATATGTGAAGAAAAAATTGGATATCCATAATTTTTAAAGTTTTCCTCACTTTTTTTAATTAAATAATCAACCCATGGTAGATTATTTTTATGACAATGATCTGTATGTAATATTACAGGTATTTTATAGTATTTAGCAACTAAGTGCACATGGTGGGCTGCAGATAATGCACCTAATGCAGATTTTTTATATTCCGAAATATTTATAATATCAGGTCCAGCGATAAATGAAGATCCTCCGTATGAAAATTGTATAATGACTGGTGATTTCATATCATGAGCAGTTTTTAAAACTGCATTTATAGTATCAATGCTGGTACAATTAATAGCTGGAATTGCAAATTTTTTTTCTTTTGCTATATGAAATATTTTTTTAATTTCATCTCCAAATATGATTCCTGTTTTTATAGAATTTAATAATTTAGACAAATTTATTTTCCTAAAAAAATTTTTATATATATAATATAACGTTTTATTATTTATTTGTATATTTTTTTTCTAACATTTTAATTACAGGTAATTTTTTTCCTTCTACAAATTCTAAAAATGCTCCACCACCTGTTGAAATATAAGATATGTTGTTTTGAATTTTAAAAATTTTAATAACTGATAGTGTTTCTCCACCTCCAGCGATGGAAAACGCATTACTTTTTGAAATATATTGTGCTAATTTTTTAGTACCAATACAAAAATTGGGAAATTCAAATACTCCTAATGGACCGTTCCAGAGTATTGTTTTTGATCTTTTTATGATATTTTTAATATTCCTGATGCTAATATCACCAATATCCATAATTTCTTCGTTTTTTTTAATTGAATTTGGTTTTTTTTGTATAGCAATAGCATTTTTTGAAAAATTTGTACCTACTCTAGAATCTACTGGAATTAATATTTTATTTGTGTCACGTAGTTTTTTTGCTAATGGTATAAATTTTTTTTCATGTAATGATTTTCCAATATCATTATCAATAGCTAAAAAGGTATTTGCAATTCCTCCACCTACTATCACAGTATCTGCAATTACAGAAAGTTTTTTTAAAATGTTAAATTTTGTTGAAATTTTTGAACCACCTACAATTGCAGTCATAGGACGTTTTGGGTTTTTTAGAGATTTTTTTAAAGCTGTTATTTCTTTAATAAATAGTGGACCGGCGCATGCAATTTTTGAAAATTTTCCTGCACCAACAGTTGAAGCCTCTTTTCTATGTGCACTTGCAAATGCATCCATAACAAAAATATCACATAAATTAGCATATTTTTTTGATAATTCAATGTCGTTTTTTTTTTCTCCTATATTAAATCGAACATTTTCTAGTATTCTAATGTCTCCTATTTTCATTTTTTTTATTTCAAGATTGTTAGAAAAATAAACATTATTTTTATAGAAAAATTTTTTTAAATATTCAAAAATAGGAAACATAGAAAAGCATTTCTCAGAATTTCCTTCTTTTGGTCGCCCTAAGTGTGACATAAGGATAATTTTTGATTTTTTTTTTAAAGCAAAATTAATGGTTGGTATAGTTGATTTGATTCGTGTATCAAATAATATTTTTTGATTTTTAATTGGAACATTAAAGTCTACACGAATGAGTAATGTTTTGTTATATAAGTTTAAATCTTTCATTTGTATTATATTGTGTTTTTCATAATGATTTAAAATATTTTCTGTATTCATATTTTTTAAGTATAATTTAAATTAAATAAATATTAAAGTAGTATACATTATATAATTGATAAATTTATTATTTATATTTTACACCATGTAGTGATTCCATCTAAAAACATTTGAGTAGATAACATAATTAATATTAATCCCATTAATCTTTCCAATGCATTTACACCTCTTTCTCCTAAACATTTTAGAAAGGTTCCTGATAATAGTAAAATAATTAAAGTGATACTCCAGGCAATAAGTAATGCAATTGATAATGATATAATTTGGTTGGAATATTGGTGGGATAGTAACATTAGAGTTGCTAATAATGATGGACCAGCAATAAGGGGAATTGCTAGGGGTACTAAAAATGGTTCTTCTATGGAGTTTTTTTTACTATTTGTGTTTTCATCTGGAAATATCATTTTAATTGCTATTAAAAATAATATGATACCTCCAGCAATAGATACAGTTTCTGCTTTTAAATCTAAAATAGATAATGTTTTTTCTCCAGCTAATAAAAATGATATCATAATTATTAATGCAATGATCATTTCTCTTATTAATACTATCATTTTTCTTCTTGGTGATAAATGTTTTAAGATAGACATGACAATTGGTAGATTTCCAAGTGGATCCATGATTAGAACTAGTAGTATTGTAGTTGAAATCATTTCATTCATATTCTTTCCTTTTTGATAAAAATTTTTATATAATTTATTTATTTTTAATTATATATTAATGATGTTAGATTTCATCATATTGAACATTTTAAAATAAATTTTAGTATACAATATATACTTATTCTACAAAAGTAATAATTGTAATATTTATTTTTAAGATTTTTTTTTTTATTACGTGATATAATATATGTTTTAAATTACTAATTATAACTGTTGTAGAGTATAAAATTATGATAAAAAAAGTTGGTTTTATTGGTTGGAGAGGTATTGTAGGTTCTGTTTTAATGAGAAGGATGATTGAAGAAAATAATTTTGAAAATATTGATGCTACATTTTTTTCAACATCACAAATTGGTAGTATTTGTCCATTATTTTTAGGTAAAAATTATATTTTGAATGATGCTTATGATTTTTCACTTTTAAAAAATATGGATATTATTGTTTCATGTCAAGGTTCAGAATATACTGATATTGTGTATAATAAACTTCGTTCTTTAAGATGGAACGGATATTGGATAGATGCATCATCATCATTGAGAATGAATAATGATTCTATCATTGTTTTAGATCCCGTTAATATACAATTAATAAAAAAAGGAATCTACAATGGTATTAAGACATTTGTTGGTGGTAATTGCACGGTTAGTTTAATGTTAATGGCATTAGGAGGTTTATTTCAAAATAATTTAATTGAATCGTTGATATTTTCAACGTATCAAGCAGCATCTGGTGCTGGATCGAAACATATAATAGAATTAATTCGTCAAATGGGTTATTTATATAATATTGTATCTTCTGATTTGAATAATATTTCAATCTCAATACTAGATATTGAAAAAAAGATTTCTAATTCAATATTAGAATTAAATTTTCCAAAAAAACAGTTTGGAACATCATTAGCAGGTAATGTTTTACCTTGGATTGATGTTTTTACGGAATCTCAACAAACTAAAGAAGAATGGAAAGTACAAGAAGAAGCTAATAAAATATTGAATCAAAAAAACAATATTTGTATTGATGGAACATGTGTTCGAGTAGGAGCATTACGTTGTCATAGTCAATCATTTTTTATAAAATTAAGAAAAAATTTATCATGTGATAATTTAACTGAGATTATTCAAAATCATAATGATTGGATACGTGTCATCCCTAATGATTATAAATCTACAATTAAATATTTAACACCAATATCAGTTTCTGGTACGTTAAATATTTCTGTTGGTCGTATCAGAAAATTAAATGTTGGATCAAATATTTTCTCTGTATTTACTGTAGGTGATCAGCTATTATGGGGTGCTGCAGAACCCTTAAGACGTATTTTAATGTTATTATTATCATAATTTATAAATATTACTTATAATATATAATACAATTTATGAATTGAATTTTATTATTCGAATTTTTGAATCAGGAATTGATATGGTTTTTTTTTGAAATTATTAAATATTAATTTATAATTCATATGATTACAGAATAATGGTATATCCCATTTTGTAGAAATATCATTTGATAAAATTAATATTTTATCATAACAATTGATATTTTTTATTTTTTTTCTAAATTCAATAATTGTATTTGGACAGTTAAAATTTGTTAAATTGATTATTTTTAAAGACATATTTTTTATTTTTATTATATTTAGTATTATTGAATACATTATAGCATCATGATATATATTTTTAATTGATTCCATAAAAAATCTTTATTTTTTTTTTTTATATCAATATCTAGTTGTACTAATTTTTTAATTAGTATGTATAATTTTTTATGATTTAAATCATAATTTAAATTTTTATGATTCATATTATTTTTGTCATCATTTTTTTTTTGATATTTTAATTTTATGTATTGAATTAAGTAGTTTTGTATGTATCGCAGTATAACATTAATATCGTATTTATGATATTGAAGATAATTTAATATTCTTGTTATTTGTTTTTTTTTATTTTGAAATATTGATTTAATTAAATGTTGAATATTAAAATTTACATTATCATGGATAATTTTTTTAACACATTTTGTTTTTATTTTTTTGTTTATACTGATTATTTTTAACATTTTTAACGTTTTATATAAAAGCAGCAAATTTCTTTCATAATAATATGATAGAATATCAATAATACTTTGTTTTAAATCTAGTTTCATAACTTGATTTTTTTTTTTTATCCATTTTTTTGTTTCATTTTTTGAAAGATATTGGCAATATATAATTTTTATTTGATAGGAATTGGATAATTGTTTTATTTTTTCAATGATAGTTTCTTGATTTATATTTTTCACATATACAATTAATATATTATTGTGTATGTGATGATTTAAAATACTTTTAATAGTATTAAAAGTATCAAATTTTATTTTTTTTTTATCAATTTCTATTAAAAATATTTGTTTTTTTAAAAAAATATTTTGTTGTTTAAATTTATAATTTATTTCTTTTAAATCTTTTTTTTTTGTGAGATATATTTTATTTAAATATGTATATTTTAATTTAAAATATTGATGTAGTATTTTTTTTATAGTTTGTTGTGTAATAAAAAAATCTTGTTCTATAATTAAATAATTTGTGTATGAATTGTATGTTATTTTTTGAATGGTACTTTTTTTTTTGAATACATTATTCATTTTATATAACCAAATTAATTAATTTATTTTTAATAAATATTATTTTTTTAATTTTTTTTGTTTCTAGTATTTTTGATATTTTTGATTTTTTTTTTAGGATATATAATATTTCATCTTGATTATTTTGATTCTGGATACATATTATATCTTTTTTTTTACCATTAATTTGTATAATGTATTTAAAATTATTTTTGATGATACATTTTTCATCATATTTTGGCCATTTGACATAATCAATAATGGTACTATTATTTAAATATTTCCATAAAATAAAACTCAAATGTGGTGTGAATGGATAAATCAATTTAATAATTGTTTCTATAATATTTTTTATTATTTTTCTATTTGAATTTTCATTGAATGATATGTTACAAACAAAGTTGGTAAATTTCATGATCTCAGATATTGCAGTGTTAAAAGATTGTCTGTTATTGATATCCTGAGATACTTTTTTAATTGTTGTATTTAAAATTGATTGAATATTTTCTATAGAATTTATTTTTTTTTTTTTTTTTGTTGTATTAATATTATGAATATAGTTGTATACTAGATTCCATATTTTTTGTAAAAATCGATACATTCCTTTGACACCGGATTCATTCCATTCAATATCTGATTGTACGGGTGCTGAAAACATAATAAACAACCGAATAGTATCTGATCCATATTTTTGAATCATTAATTCTGGATCAACACCGTTATTTTTCGATTTTGACATTTTTATCATACCTTCATGAATAATTTTTTTATTTTTGTCCTTATGGATGTATTTTTTTTCTCCTTTTTTATTTTTTATAGATTTTATTTCGTTTGGTGAAATCCAAATTTTTTTTCCTTCTTGATTAATATAATAAAATGCATCTGAAAGAACCATACCTTGACATAATAATTTTATTGCAGGTTCTGGTGTTGTTACTAATTTTAAGTCATATAATAATTTATGAAAAAATCTAAAGTAAATTAAGTGCATTGTAGCATGCTCAATACCACCAATATATTGATCAATTGGTAACCAATATTTTGCGGATTGAATATTAATCATTGATTTTAAATAATGTGGTGATGTGTATCTGATATAGTACCATGATGATTCTATAAACGTATCGAAAGTATCTGTTTCACGTCTGACATTAATATTTTTAATTTTAGTTTTAGACCATTTTTTGTATATTGTTGAGATATTTTTAAAATCCCTCATACTAGAAATAGTAGGTAGTATAACTGGTAATTTTGAATTTGGTATTAAAACAATTTTTTTATTTTTTTGATACGTCACTGGAATAGGTGTACCCCAATAGCGTTGTCTTGATATTCCCCAATCCTGTAATCGATATTGATTTTTTTTTTGAATTATTTTTTTTTCATGTAAAAATTCAAATATTTTTTTAGATCCAATCTTGCTTTTTAAACCATTAAATTGCAATGAGTTATATAAAATTCCTAAATTTTCTATAGGTTGATGAATATTTTCATTTTTATTTTTTTTGTTTAATAAAATCACAGATTTAATTTTTATATTAAATTTTTTTGCAAAATTCCAATCGTGTTTATTGTGTGCTGGGGTTGATAATTTTGCTGTAGTATTATTTTCCAATGCTGTATAATTAGTAATCCAAATTGGAATTTTTTCTTTTGTGATGGGGTGAATAGCATATTGTTTAGTTGGTTTACCTATATATTTTATTTTTGACATATGAAAATGATGGTGGTTAGTAGTGTACATATATTTCATGAATTGATTCTTTTCATTTTTTCGTAGTTCTTTTTTTGCTAAATCATGAAATGGAGATATGGAAATATATGTTACTCCCATTAAAATGTCGATACGTTGGGTATATATTTTAAGTTTTTTTTTGTTGTTTACTAAATTTAAAATAATTTCGAATCCCTTAGTTTTTCCTATCCAATTTTTTTGCATTTTAATGACTTGCTTTGGCCATTTTGTAAGTAATTTTAAATCTTTTAATAATTTTTCTGCATATGAAGTAATTTTAAGAAACCATTGTGGTACAATTTTAAGAATAGTTTCAGTCTGGCAACGCCAACATTTTCCATGTATTACTTGTTCATTTGCTAGTACTGTTTTGTCTTTTGGACACCAATTAATCAATGATTTTGATCTATATATTAGTTTATTTAAGTATAACTTATTAAAAAACCATTGTTCCCATTTATAATATTCTGGATTACATGTAGTAATTTCTCTATTCCAATCATAACTAAAACCTAGGTTTTTTAGCTGTTTTTTCATATAATTAATATTATTATATGTCCATTTTGATGGAATGATATTATTTTTAATAGCAGCTTCTTCTGCTGGTAATCCAAATGCATCCCATCCAATTGGATGTAAAACGTTTTTTCCTAGCATTCTTTGATATCGAGCAATAACATCACTAATTGTATAATTTCTAACATGACCCATGTGTAATTTACCAGATGGATATGGTAACATTGCTAAACAATAATATTTTTTTTTATTTTTATTTTCAGATACTTCAAAGGTTTTTTGATTATCCCAATATTTTTGTACAATTGGTTCTATTATTTTCGGATTATATATTTTTTCCATATTAATTTATTTTTATACTATTGTTATTTTTAATATTCATATTGATTCAATAAATGAAGTTATATGTGAATATTATTTTTTGAGAATTATATTTTAATTTTAATATTAATTAAATAAATAGTATATGATGTGTTATAAATTTTAATAATTATACTTGAATAATATTTAATTTAATATTGATTTATTTTTTAAATATTTTGATAGTTTTTTAGATTTTTATTATTTATCTATTTTGAATTTTCATATTTTTTATTGATTGTATGGAAAAAATACGTGTATTATTTTTTTTTTTTTTAATTATATTGTGATTTTTTTTGTAAGAGATTCCAAATATTTCTTTTAATATATCTTGAATAGTAATTAATCCGGATACTGATCCAAATTCATCAATTACTATTGCCATGTGATGTTTCTGTTTTGGGAATTTATTCAATATATTATTTATGTATTTATTTTCTGGAATAATATTTACCGGTTTTAAAATATTTTTTATGTGAGATAAATATTTTGTTTTATTGGTTAATGGTAATAAATCTTTTGCAAATAAAATTCCAGTAACATGATTATTATGACTCATAACTGGGAATCGAGAATAATTGGATTTTATAATAATATCTAGGCATTTTTTAAACGAGTAATGGTATTTTAATGCAGTTATTTGATTTATAGGAATCATAATATCTCGGATTCTTTTTTTTTTGGTTCTTATGACTTTTTTTAACATTTTGTATATAATATTATTAATAATTTCGTGTTTTTTAGAACTTTTGAGTACCTCTAATAAATTTTCTTTGTTATTGATGAGCTTCATTTTTAATGGTATGTGTTTAAATATAGAAAAAAAACCGTTTTTTTTGTTTTTTATTTTTTGTTCTTGTTCATACATAAATTGTAATTCAATCCTTGATAAATTTTAAATATTATATTTTAAAATATTAATTTTAATCAATTTTTTGATAATATTTTATATGATATATGGATTTTTATATCCTATTTTCATCATTGTTTGAATTTCTATTTCTTCCATAATTTTCCTTTGTTTCGGATAATAATGATGATATCCTATTAGATGTAGTGTACCATGTATAATTATATGAGCCCAATGCATATTGATTGGTTTTTTTTGGATTTTTGCTTCTTTTTGAATAGTATTTTTACATATTATTAAATCTCCAATTAAAGATGTTTTAATTTGTTTTATGGGTTGATATGGAAAAGAGAGTATATTGGTAGTTTTTTTTATTCCTCGGTATTTTAAGTTTTGTATTTTCATTTGTTTTTTGTTAACAATGCAGATATTAATGGTGGTATTTTTTTTTATAATGTTTTTTATCCATTTAATGATTTTTTTTTTTTAGGAATTTTTTTTTTATTTTTTGTTTTTATATATAAGTTTATTTTAAGATTTTTCATGATTTTAGTTTCTAATGTTATTGGATGTGTTTACCATGTAAAATATTTTTGTTTTTCTTAGTGATATTTACTTTAATAATCTTACCAAGAAGGTTTTTTTTGCTTTTAACGATTACTGTTCTATAATTTTCGGTTTTTCCTATGAATTCATTTTCATTAATGTTATGAATTTTTTCTACTAATATTTTTTGTATACTGTTAATCATTTTATTACTCCAATTTAATGCTTGTTTTTTAATTTGTTTCTGTAATATTTTTAATCTATTTTTTTTTTCTATAAGGGTAACATTGTCTTTTAATTTTGATGCTGGTGTTCCTGGTCTTACAGAGTATATGAAACTAAAACTCATGTCAAAATTAATTTTTTTAATGATATTTATGGTATCTTCAAAGTCTTCTTGAGTTTCTCCTGGAAAACCTACAATAAAATCAGAACTAATTTGTATTTGAGGTCTTGCTTTTTTTAGTTTATATACAATATCTTGATATTTTTCTACGGAATATGGACGTTTCATTAATTTTAATATTCTGTTTGAACCACTTTGTATTGGTAAATGTAAAAAACTAACTATCTTGGGTATTTCATAATATGAATTAATGATGTCATCTGTAAAATCCATAGGGTTACTTGTAATGAATCGAATTCTTTTAATTTTTGAAATCATAGAGATTTTTTTTAAAAGTTTGGAAAATGTATATTTTTTTCCAGACGTTCCAATATGATAATATGAATTTACATTTTGACCTAGTAGTTGTATTTCTTTAATTCCTTGTTCTGATAATTTTGAAACTTCTTTAATAATATCTTTTATTGGTCGATAACTTTCTTTACCTCTTGTGTACGGTACGATACAAAATGAACAATAATTGTTACATCCTTCCATAATAGAAATGGATGCAGAAAAATTTGGATATTTTGGTTGTATAATATTTTTAAATTTTTCCATTTTTGGGAAGCTAATATCTATAGATATTTTTTTTGTTTTATTATGTTTTTCGATCATTTTAGGTAATCGATGTAGTGTTTGTGTTCCAAAGATAATATCTACAAAATTAGATCGTTTTATTATTTTTTTGCCTTCTTGATTGGCGACACAACCACCTACAGCAATAATAATATTAGGATTTTGATTTTTCAATTGTTTCCATCGTCCTAGTTGATGGAATAATTTTTCTTGTGCTTTTTCTCGAATAGAACAAGTGTTTAAAATTAATATGTCTGCTTCATAATAATTATTTGTATCAGTATATATTTTGTTTTTTTTTAATATGTTAGCGATTGTCAATGAATCATAATCATTCATTTGACAACCCCAAGTTTTAATATAAAATTTTTTTTTTTTATTCATTTTTAATTTTATGATATTTTATAATATAATATTTTAAATAATAACATTATGAGATATTTCTTTTAATATAAAAATTTATAAATAATTTCATATATTTTAAATTCTTTTTGATTTTATACTATATTTCTGTTTCTAATCTAATTAATTCTTGTATTGTTTGTTTTCTTCGGATAATTTTTGGAATTTTTTCAGTAATTAATACTTCAGATATTAACGGTCTACTGTTATAATTTGATGACATAGATGCACCATATGCTCCAGTATTATGAAAAACAATATAATCACCGATTTTAATTTCTGGTAATTCAATTTCAATTAATTGATTATTTTCATTTTGTGTAAAGATATCTCCTGATTCACATAATGGTCCTCCAATTATTGTTTTAATAATTTTATTAGTATTGATATTTCTGTTATCTTTTGGTATTACTGATATATGATGATAACTTCCATATAATACTGGCCTCATTAAATCGTTGAATCCAGAATCAATTAAAGTAAATATTTTTTTTCCGACTTTTTTAATGGTACATATTTGAGAAATTAAAATTCCAGATTCTCCTACTAAAAATCTCCCTGGTTCAATTTCTAATTTTATAGGATTATTAAAATGTTTTGATATTTCTTCTCGTACATTATTCCATAAATGAAAATAGTGATTTACATTTACTGGAATATCCGTTTTTTTATATGGAATAGATAGACCACCACCAGCAGAGATTGCTTTAATTTTTTGATTAAATTTTATGCATTGTTTTTTCATGGCATTGCATACATTTTTTAAATGTTCATAATTTACTCCTGAACCAATGTGCATGTGTAATCCAATACAATTTAGTTCATATTTTTTTATAATTGGTATTGTTAATTTTGGATCCCAAATTCCATGTTTGCTATTTTCTCCACCGGTATTAGTTTTAAAGTGATGTCCATGTCCAAATTTTGGATTAATACGAATCCAGACTTTATGTCCTGGTGATATTTTTCCCAACTGTTCCAACATATCTACTGATCCTGCATTTACAGTAATATTTAATTTTACAATTTTTTTTAGTGTTTCTTTAGTAAACATATCAGCAGTAAAAACGATGTCATCATTTTTTGATGTATATCCAGCTTTTATTGCTCGTTCTATTTCTCCTAATGATACGGCATCAATTTTTACATTCATTTTTTTCATTATTCGTAATATATGGATATTAGAACATGATTTTTGTGCAAATCTAATAATATCAAATTTTTTGAGTTTTTTAATTTGATTTATAATAGTTTCTGTATGATAAATCCAAAGAGGTGTTGATTCGTTTTTTAAAATTGATAATATATCTTTAATACTAATTTGTGACTTTTTATTAAAAAAATTCATCATATTTTGAGATCCATAAAATAAAATAATTATTTAATTGGACGTAGTGTTGGAAACAATATCACATTACGTATATTTTTTTGATTAGTAAGAACCATAATTAATCTGTCAATTCCTATTCCTAATCCTGCAGTAGGTGGCATTCCGTATTCCATTGCTAAAATGTATTCTTTATCATATGGTTCTTTTTTCTGATTCATTTGATTTAGTTTTTTTTGTTTTAAAAAACGTTCTTTTTGTTCTATAGGATTGTTGAGTTCAGAAAAACCATTACCAATTTCTAATCCCCCTATAAAAAATTCAAATCGATCAACAAGATTTTTATTGAAATCATTTTTTCGAGCTAATGGTGAGGTTTCAGTTGGATATTCAGTGATAAAAGTTGGTTCTATTATTTTATTTTCTGTGGTGTGTTCAAATATTTTAATTATCATTTTTTCTAAGCTCCAATTTTTTTTTATTGGAATATTATGATGATATAATAATTTTTGAACTTCTGAGATATTTAATAAGTCTGAATGTTTTATTTTTGGATTGTAATGAAGAATAGCATCTTTTATTGTTAATATTTTAAATGGTTTTTTTAAATCAAATTCATTGTTTTGATAATTTAATATATAATTGCCAGTAGTTTGATATACAATGTGTTGCAATAGTTCTTTTATAAAAATCATTAAATCTTTATAATCTGCATAAGTGATGTATAATTCCATCATAGTAAATTCTGGATTATGTTTATATGAAATACCTTCATTACGAAAATTTTTATTCATTTCATATATTTTTGAAAATCCACCAATAATTAATCTTTTTAGATATAATTCTGGAGAGATTCTTAAATACATTTTTAAATCTAAACTATTATGATGAGTGATAAAAGGACGTGCAGATGCTCCTCCTGGAATATGTTGCATCATAGGTGTTTCAACTTCTAAAAAATTATTTTTATTCATAAAATTACGAATGATTGATAAAATTTTAGATCTTTTATAAAATATTTTCATTACATTGACATTAGATAACAAATCTAAATATCGTTTCCGATATTTAATATCTTGATTTAATAAACCATGAAATTTATTTGGAAATGGCTGTAATGCTTTAGATAAAATATTGATTTCAGAACAATAAATGGATAGTTGTCCTGTTTTTGTTTTAAATATTGTACCTGTTGTAAATATTATGTCTCCTATATCCCATTTTTTAAATGTGTTTCTATAAAAATCATAAGAAATTTTTTTTTCTGTAACATAAATTTGAATCGTTTCTAACATATCTTGTATAACTAAAAAAGTAGCTTTTCCCATGTGACGTTTTTTAATAATTCTACCAGAAACATTAAAAAATTTTTTTTTTTTTAATAATTCTGTATTATCAAATCGTGAATATTTTTTGTTAATATCTGTAATATTAGTATTTATCTTAAATGTATTGGGAAAATTAAATCCCTGTTTTTCCATCTCGATTAATTTTTTTTTACGGATTTCATATTCATGTTCAGGATTAATAATGTTTTTATGATGATTGTTTTTTTTACATAGCATAGTATTATTTTCTATAATCCTTGTTTTAAACTAGTTTCAATAAAAATATCTAAGTTCCCATTAAGTACAGAATCGATGTTACGAACTTCTATTCCTGTTCGATTATCTTTTATTCTTGAATTATCGAGTATATATGACCGAATGTGATGTCCCCAACCAATGGAAGATTTAGTGTTTTCAATCATTTTTTTTTCATTTTGTTTTTTTTTTATTTCTAAATTATATAATTTGAGTTTCATTTGTTTTAATGCTTGTTCTTTGTTTTTATGTTGAGATCTTTCGTTTTGACACTGTGTAACTATTGATGTTGGTAAATGTGTAATTCGTACTGCTGATTCTGTTCTATTCACATGTTGACCCCCAGCTCCAGAGGATCGATACACATCAATTCTTAAATCTGATGTTTTTATTTTAATATTAATATCATTATTAATTTCTGGATATACAAATGCAGAACTGAATGAAGTATGTCGTCTACTACCAGAATCAAATGGACTTTTTCGAATTAATCTGTGAATTCCAGTTTCGGTCCTTAGCCAACCGAATGCATATTTTCCAATTACATGAATTGTAGCTGATTTAATTCCTGCAATATCTCCGTATAGTTCATGAATAATTTTTGTTTTAAAACCTTTTTTACATAACCATTTTAAATACATTTTTAATAGCATTTGTGACCAATCTTGAGCATCGATTCCTCCAGATCCAGATTGTATATCTAAATAACAATTACAAATATCATTTTTTTTTTTAAAGATATTTTGAATTTTTATATTATTAATTTTATTTTCAATGTTATTTATTTCTTTTTTTAAATCTATGAAAATACTATTGTCATTAAGTTCTAGAGATAATTTTATCATTTCACGAACATCATTAATAATTTTTTGAGTATTTTTTATTTCTTTCAATATTTTTATTTGTTTATTATTATCATAAGAATTAATAATTTTTTTTTTTTTTTTATTGTTTTTTATATTTTCCATATTATTGAATATATTTTTTTTTTCATATTTTAATACTTGTTGTAAGTTTTTAATTTTGTTACATATATCATCAATTTTTTCATTATGCATTGTTATTATCATATTTCATTAAATTCCTATATCTTTTATTGCGTATAGTATATAAAATTATTCATTGTATTAATATTTTAAAATGATTACAATTAAAACATGATAATGATTTATTTTAAGAATATTATAAATATGATTTTAATATTTTTATATAATTTATAAAATATTTATTAATTATGCTATTACATAAATTAAATAGAGTTGATGAAAATTTCTGTACATTTGAAATTTTAGATGATTTAGTTTTAACATCTGTAACAGGAAAAGATAATAAAAAATACCTTCAAGGACAATTAACGTATAATATTGAATCTTTAAAAACTAATACTCATATTTTATGTGCTAATTGTCATCATAACGGAAAGGTTCAAGGTTTGTTACGTTTATTTCGTTTTCATAATGAATATGCTTATATTCAACGTAAAAGTGTAGTCGATTTACAAAATCAAGAATTGAAAAAGTATTCAGTATTTTCGGATGTTAAATTTGAAAAAAATAACAGTTATGTTTTACTTGGTTTTATGGGTTTATTTATAAGAAAAGTATTACTAAATTATTTTGTGAAATTGCCAAATAAAAAAATTCAAACTATTACAACTAATAATACTGTTATATTATGGTTTAAAGATCCAATTGAAAGATTTTTATGTATTATTCATAAGGATCGGTTAGATAATTTAAATAATTTTATAATATTAAAAAAAATAATGAAAATAAAAAATTTTTGGTTATTATTAGATATTTATGCTGGGATTCCAATTTTTGAATCATCGATATTTAGAAAATTTTTTCCTAAAGATATGAATTTAGTTTTTTTTAATGGTATTGATTTTAATAAAGGATGTTATTGTGGTCAAGAAATAATTTCAAAACTTCATTTTAGGAATGTTAATCATAAAAATATGTTTTGTTTGCTTGGATATTCTTATTATGAAGTAGAAATTCTTAGTATTTTGGAAGGATATAATGGTAAAATATGGAAAAGATCTGGAAATGTATCATTTGTATATCATTTTTTCAGTAATTGGTTTTTACTTCAGTGCATCATAAAAAATGAACACATAAAATATAAAAAGTTTCGTGTTGTTTCAGATAAAAAAAGTATTTTTTTTATTTTAAATAAATAATTAATTAATAGTATTCATATCGATTATTGTGTATTGAATAGTATAATATGAGTAAATATATGAATATTTATTCAATATGATAAATATTTTATAGTTATTAGAATTTGATCCTATTTTTTTAAGAATAGGATGCAATATTTTGAATTTATTTTTCAAAATTTCTATTGGAGATTTTACGATCATTTTCATTAAGTTGTTTTTTTCGTATTCGTATTGATTTTGGTGTAATTTCTACTAGTTCATCATCATTAATAAAACCTAGAGACTGTTCTAATGTTATTTGAATAGGTGTTGTTAACATAATTGCTTCATCTGTACCTGATGCTCTCATATTAGTTAATTTTTTACCAATCAAACAATTAACAGTTAAGTCATTAGATCGATTATGTATTCCGATAATTTGTCCCATATAAACCTTTTGTGCTGGTTTTACAAATAATTGACCTCGATCTTGTAAATTAAATAGTGAAAATCCTGTAGTGATTCCGGTATTATTAGAAATTAAAACACCATTTTTTCTTTGACCAATATCTTTATTTTGAATTTTGTCATATTTTAAAAATGATGTATAAAATATTCCAGTTCCTGATGTTATATTCATAAACTTGTTTTGAAAACCAATTAGTGCTCGACTTGATATAATATATTCAAGTTGTAATCTTTCATTAATGTGAGGTATAATATTTATTATTTTTCCTTTTCTTTCACCCATACATTCCATAACTATTCCTTGATGACGATGTTCGATATCTATTATTAATGTTTCGAAAGGTTCAGTTTGATAGTTTTTTTTATTTTGAAATATTATTTTTGGTCTTGATACTTCTAATTCAAATCCTTCTCTTCTCATGTTTTCAATTAGTATTGATAAATGTAATTCTCCTCTTCCAGAAACAGAAAATATATTAGATTGTTGTGTAGTATTTACCTGTAAAGCAACGTTTTGTATTGTTTCTTTTTGTAATCTTTTGTAAATTTGGTTGGATGTTAAATATTTTCCTTCTTGTCCACAAAATGGGGATGTGTTTACTGAAAATAGTACATTAATTGTTGGGGGGTCAATATTTACTATCGGTAATGGTTTTACTTCATGAATATCACAAATAGTATCAGAAATTTTCAGTTCATTTAATCCTGTAATTGCAACAATTTCACCACAACATGCAGATTGAATGTCTATAGTATTTAATCCAAGATATTTAAATATTTTTCCGATTTTTCCGTTTTTAATTTTACCTTCACGATCAATAATAGAAACTTTTTGATTTGTATAAATTTTTCCTTGATGAATACGACCAATTCCTATTACCCCTAAATAATTATCGTAGTTTAATTGTGAAATTTGAATTTGTAATGAGCCATTAATATTGACTTTAGGGTGTGGAACGTGCTTTATAATTGCTTCAAATAATGAAAACATATTATTTTTAATATCGTTTAATTTTTTTCCAGACGTTCCAAGAATTGCAGAAGTATAGATGATTGGAAAATCTAATTGTTGATCTGTAGCATTTAAGTTGATAAATAAATCAAAAATTTTATCGATGACCCATTCTGGTCTTGAGTTTTTTCGATCAATTTTATTAATGACTACAATAGGATTTAAATTATATTCAAATGCTTTTTTTGTTACGAATCTTGTTTGAGGCATCGGTCCATCAACTGCATCGACAATTAATAGTACAGAATCTACCATAGATAATATGCGTTCAACTTCACCACCAAAATCAGAATGACCTGGAGTATCAATTATGTTAATTCTATAATTTTTCCATTCGATTGCTGTGTTTTTGGATGTAATAGTAATACCACGTTCTTTTTCTAAATCATTAGAATCCATAATTCGAGTGTATTTTTCTTTATGGTCCTCCAATAATCCTGATTGTTCTAATAATTTATCTAATAATGTAGTTTTACCGTGATCAATATGTGCTATAATTGCTATATTTCTAATATTTTTAACCATATTTATCCTTAAAATAAATTGTATATTTATATTAAAAGCTATATTTTACATATAAATGATGTTAATATGTTATTTTTTAAAATGAACAAGATGCTAATATAGAGATAAAAAATTATATGGTTAGATTTTTAATGAGTGGAGTGAATGTTAAAAAAATTAATATTAAAAAATATAAAAATGAAATTATTTTTATTGGATATTCTAATTCTGGAAAATCTAGTGTTATTAATTGTTTAACGAATAATAATAAATTATCTCGTTGTAGTAAATTTCCTGGTCGTACAAAGATGATGAATTTTTTTGAAATAAATAATCACACTTGTTTTGTAGATTTTCCAGGTTATGGATATTCTAAAATATCTGATTTAAAAATCAATAAAAATCATTCATTAATTTTTAGTTATATTAAATATAGGTTTTGGTTAACAAGTATTGTTTTATTAATTGATATTCGAAGATTAATAAGGGTAGAAGATAAAAAAATTTTGTTATATTTAAAAAAAAAAAAAGTTAATATAGTTATTTTATTAAATAAATGTGATAAAATGAAATTTTATCAACAAAAAAAACAATTATGTATTTTAAGAAAACGTTTTTTTTTATATACTAGCAATATTAAAATAATTTTATTTTCATCATTTAAAAAAATTGGTGTAAATGAGTTTTTTGATTATTTTAAAGATTATATAGAATAAATTTTATTTTATAGTATTTAATTTTAAATTTTTAAATATATATTATTTTTGATTATTTAGAATTATTTTTTTCATATCATGAATGATATTAATATACTTTACGTTATAATATTGACATGGTTGAAAAAGTTGTTTTAAATTAAATGGAAGATATTTTTTATCAATATTTACATTAAATTTTAGTTGAATTAATTGATAGGATAAAAATGCCATATCTTTACCATCGCATAATTTTTTTATGATATTTTGATGACCTCGAAATTCCATTTGATGAATTTTGGATAAATTTTTATATATTTTTTTTATTGGACCTATTTTATTTATTAATTTTATAGCTATTGTTTTACCAATTCCTTTGACTCCAGGGATATTATCAGAAACATCACCGACTAGTGATAAAAAATCTATCATGAAATTTGGATATACTCCATATTTTTTTTTAACTTCATTTTCAGTTAAAATACTGTTATTCATATTATTAATAATATGAATATTTTTATTAACAAGTTGTGTTAAATCTTTATCAGAAGTTCCGATAAATACATGACGGTTTTTTTTTTCTTCTTGTTTCGATATTGTTCCTATAACATCATCTGCTTCAACATTAGGTATACTAATGACAGGTATACCTATGTTGTTTAATATTTTAATTAAAATTGGAATTTGTATTTTTAATTTTTCTGGCATTTTTTTTCTATTCTTTTTATATGGTTCAAATATTTTATTTCTAAAATTTTTTTTATCTTTATCGAATATAATAATAAATTTATTTGGTTTATATTTTATAAACATGGTTTTAAAGATGTATAAAATTTGATAAATAATATCATCTAGATGATAATATTGATGACGATTTTTAAATAATCCATAATATGATCTGTACAAATATGAATGTCCATCAATTAGAATAACATTTTTTTTTTTATTCATAATTTTTATAATAACGATTATATAATATAGTATAAAATAATGGTTTGAATTTTTTAAAATTTAAAATTATATTAAATATTTCATGTTTTTATTATTAAAAATAATTTTTATATTTTTTTAGTTCTTTAATTCCATAAAAAGGTGCTTTTTCATTTCCGAGTTGTTCTTCAATTCTAAGAAGTTGATTATATTTTGAAAGTCTTTCAGAACGACTCATAGAACCAGTTTTTATTTGTCCAGCTTGTGTTCCAACTGCTAAATCAGCAATAGAATGATCCTCAGTTTCTCCAGATCGATGTGATATTATTGTAGTGTATCCAGATTTTTTTGCAATTTGGATAGCTTTTAATGTTTCTGTTAGTGTTCCAATTTGATTTAATTTGATTAGTATTGAATTTGCAATGTTTTTTTTGATACCTTCTGATAATTTATCAGGATTGGTGACAAATAAATCATCACCTACAATTTGTACACGGTTTCCTAATAATTTAGTTTGATACAAAAATCCATCTAAATCTAATTCACTTTGACCATCTTCTACGGATGCAATAGGGTACTTTAAAGTTAATTCTTGAATATAATGACTAAATTCATGTGAACTAAATTTTTTATTTTCACTTTTCAAATAATATTTTTTAGTATTGAAGTTATAAAATTCAGAAGCAGCGCAATCAATTGCTAAAGTTATATCTTCTCCTAAAATATAATTTGCTTTTTTTATTGCTTTATTAATTAAAAGAATTGCAGATTCGTTGGATTTTAGGTTTGGAGCATATCCACCCTCATCACCTACAGATGCATGAAGATTGTGTTTTTTAATAATTTTACCAAGGTGATGAAAAATTTCACATCCCATTCTAATTGCTTCTTTTATAGATTTTGCACTTACTGGTTGAATCATAAATTCTTGAATATCAACATTATTATTTGAATGACTTCCACCATTTAAAATATTAATCATGGGTAAAGGCATGGAGAATTGTTGAGGTGTGTTATTTAATTCAGCAATATGTTGATAGAAAGGTATACTTTTAGATACTGCTGCTGCTTTTGCAGTAGCCATTGAAACAGATAAAATTGAATTTGCTCCAATCTTTTTTTTATTTTTTGTTCCATCTAGTTCTAGCATAATTTGATCAATTGATGTTTGATCATATGCATTTTTTCCTTTTAGTTTTTTTGATAATATAGTATTTACGATAACAACGGATTTTGATACTCCTTTACCTAAGAATCGAAATATATCATTATCTCTTAATTCTACTGCTTCTTCTGATCCAGTAGAAGCTCCTGAAGGGCAAGAAAATGTCCCAATTGAAGAGTCTTCTAAGTGTACTTCGGTTTCTATAGTTGGATTACCGCGTGAATCAATAATTTCCCTAGCGTGTATTTTTTTAATTTTAGACATACTTTTTTCTCATTAATAATATTTTAGTTGTTAAAATGATTGTGATTATAATAAATATTTTATAAATTATAAATTATATAGTAGAATTTTTATTTTTTATTTATATAATATTTGTATTATATTTAAAGAAATTTATATTTTTAAAATTATTTTATTTATTTTTTTTATTTTCTTTTAATGATACTATTTGATGAAGAATAATATTTTTATTAGTTGATATTTGATTGTCTATCTTAAAATAACCAATACGTTCTAATTGATAAGTGTTAACAGGAGAGGATTTTTGAATCTCTTTGTTAATGAAACCATTATATATAATTTTTGATTCATTATTGATATTGGATAAAAAATTTTTTTTTATGTTAGGGTTTTTATCATTAAATATATAACTGTATATTCTTAATTCACATTTTTTAGCTTGTTTTTTAGAAATCCAGTGAATAATACCATGGTCTTTGTTATGATTTTTTTGAAAATTACATGTGCAAAATATTTTAGTAATGTTATTATCACAATCTTTTTCAATAGAATTTGCGGTAATAGTATAAGAATATTTTAATTTTACGGTTCCACCTATTTTTAATCGATAATAGTTTTTTTTAGGGTTTTCTTGAAAATCTGATCGGTCAATATATATCATATTATTAAATATTATTTTTCTAAATCCCATACTATGATTTTTAGGGTGGTTAAGTATCTGAATACTTTCTTCATATTCTTCGTTAATATTAGTAATACTAATAGTAATAGGATCTAATATTCCCATTGTTCTGTAAGATGTAGAATCTAGTTCTTTACGAATACAAGACTCTAAAGAAGACATTTCAATTAAATTATCTTGTTTTGTAATTCCTAGATTTTTACAAAAATTAAGTATAGAGTTTGCTGTATATCCTCTTCTCCTTAATCCAGAAATAGTTGGCATTCTCGGATCATCCCAATTATTTATAATTTTTTTTTTAATTAATAATCCTAATTTTCTTTTTGATAGTATCATGTGTTCAATATTCAATCTTGAATACTCGTATTGTTGAGGTTGTTTTAAAATATTTAAATTATCGAGTATCCATTTATATAATACACGATTATCTTGAAATTCTAGTGTGCATAAGGAGTGAGTAATACCTTCAATAGCATCTGAGATGCAATGTGCAAAATCGTATGTTGGATAAATGCACCATTGGTGATTTGTTTTATGATGTTCATTAAATTTTATTCTATATAAAACTGGATCCCTCATAATAATAATTGGAGATTTCATATCAATTTTTGCTCTAAGGCAAGCCATTCCTTCTTGAATATTTCCATATTTCATATTTTCAAATAATGTCATATTTTCTTCAATTGTTTGATTACGATACGGGCTATTTATTCCTGGTTTATTTAATGTGCCTCGAAATGTACGAATATCTGTTTTTTTTAATTTATCCACATATGCTAGGTTTTTTTTAATGAGTTCTACGGCATATTTATATATTTTTTTAAAATACATTGATGCATATTTAACATGTTTATTCCATTTATAACCTAACCATAATATATCCTGTTTAATACTTTTAATATATTTAGAATTTTTTTTATTTGGGTTGGTGTCATCAAATCGTAAATTACACTTACCCTGGTAATGTTTGGCAATTTCAAAATTAATATATAGTGATTTTGCATGACCAAGATGTAAATATCCATTTGGATCTGGAGGGAATCTAGTATGTATATTTTTTTCATATTTTTTTTTTAAATCTTTATTAATTATTTTATGTATAAAACTAATATCTCTTTTTTTTTTATGATTATTCATACTATCCTTAGATTAGAATTAAGTTAATATTTTATTTATTTTTTTATCTTTTTTTAGTGATAAATGTTTGTATTATAAATTTTTGATTTTAAAAAGTTGTTGACAAAATACTGTTAACCAGCATAATTCAATTTAAGGCTACGTAGCTCAGTTGGTTAGAGCACAGCATTCATAACGCTGGGGTCATGGGTTCGATTCCCTTCGTAGCTAAAGTATTTTACGGGAGTGGCGAAATCGGTAGACGCACCAGATTTAGGATCTGGCACTTTTTAGGTTTGCGAGTTCAAATCTCGTCTCCCGTACATTATAATGTGTGAATATATTTTTGGGGTATAGCCAAGTGGCAAGGCATCGGTTTTTGATACCGACATCCCTGGTTCGAATCCAGGTACCCCAGTTTTTAATTATTTATATTAAATATTTTATTTTATTTAATTTTATACATTTATATTTTTAATTTTACAATTTTATAGTTTTATAATAGTATTTTTTATGAATTTCAATATTTTAAAAAAAAATGTGTCTGTATCTGTTTTAAATTATATTCCTCCTAATTCAATTATTGGTGTTGGATCTGGAACAACCATTTCATATTTTATTAAATCTATTAATAAGTATAAAAAAAATATTATTGGTGCAATTTCTAGTTCATACAATACGACAATTTTGTTAAAAAAATATAATGTTACAGTAATTGATTTAAATACTATTAATGAACCCATTATTTACATAGATAGCGCTGATGAAGTTAATAGTGATATGCAAATGATTAAAGGTAAAGGAGGTGCTTTAACAAACGAAAAAATTATATCTTTTAAAGCAAAAACTTTTATTTGTATTGTTGATGAATCTAAATTAGTAAAAAAATTAGGTTCTTTTTGTCCTGTTCCAATAGAAGTAATACCTATTTCTTATTCATATATATGTGAAGAAATAAGAAAAATTGGTGGTAATCCAATTTATCGAGAAGGTTTTGTTACTGATCATGGAAATATAATAATTGATATTTATGGTTTAAATTTAGAATTTCCTCAGAGGATTGAAAATATTATTAATTCTTTACCAGGAGTGGTTTCTGTTGGATTATTCTCTATTAGAACCGCTGATATGGTTATGATTGGTACAATGAATGGAATTAAAATTATTAAATGATTTAAAGTTTTTATTTTTTATTAATAATTTTATTTAAATTGATATTTATATTATCATTATAAAAACTTACATACCATATTTTTCATGAAATTATGATATGTTTTATTTTTTATCATAAAGGTTATTAATATTTACGACTATATAATTGGTTTGATTATGATGAATAATTTTATGCATCCGAAAGGATTTGAACCTTCGACCTCTCAGTTCGTAGCTGAGTGCTCTATCCAACTGAGCTACGGATGCAAAAATTTTATTTAATATTTTCAGTGAGAGAGGGATTCGAACCCTCGATACAGAAATGCTATATATTCCCTTAGCAGGGGAACGCCTTAAGCCGCTCGGCCATCTCACTAAATATTACTTTTATGCTACATATTTTATATTACTTCTTTATTAATTTAAGTCAAATGTATTTTTAATAAATAAAATATATATCTTTTAGAAATATAATTTTTTATATAAAATGATAATGATAATTTTTGGTTTAAATAATATTTTTAATATTATATTACTTTTTTAACTAGTATATTTTAGTATTTTGAAATGAAAATTTTTACTAGTTTTTAGTTTTATTTTTTGATATATTTCTTCTCTGTGTATTGAAATAGTTTTTGGAGCATTAATTCCGATTCTAACTTGATTACCTTTAACTCCTAATATTGTAATAGTAATTTCATCACCAATAATGAGTGTTTCTCCAACCCTACGAGTTAAAATAAGCATAATGTTGATTCCTAAGATTTCCTGAACATGGAAATATATTACATTTGATAATGTACACTATATTTTTGATGCAATCCATAATTTCATATGTTGAATTATTTTTGATATTTCTATGTTGTTATTTCCAATGCATTCTGCAATGTTATTTGTTCCACCTCCTGATCCTGATGTTTTTTTTTTAATAACATTGATGATATCTTTTGCTGTAATTTTTTTTATTAAATCTTTTGTAACGCTTGCAATAAAAATATTTTTTTTTTTATTTTGATAAAATAGTATTACAATACCGGATTGAATTTTTTGTTTTATGTTATCAATTAGTATTTTTAGTGTTTTACTTTTATTTTTTTTAATTTCATTAAAAATGAAATTAGTATTTTTAATTTTTACTGCATTTTTTATAATTTTATTTTTATAATATTTAATATTTTCTTTAATTAAGATGGTATTTTTTTTTTTTAAATAATCGCATGTATTGATTAGTTTTTTTATTTTTGGGACAATATCAATAATGTTAGTTTTAAGTAATAATTTAATTTCTTTTATATACTGAATATTTTTTTGTATTTTTTTTATTGCTTGCATACCAGTAACGGCTTCAATCCTTCTTATACCAAACGCAATATTTTTGTTTTTAATAATTTTAAATATTCCAAGATTTCCAGTTCTAATGGAATGTGTTCCTTTGCAAAGTTCGTTAGAAAAATTCCCTATAGAAACAGAACGGACTATATTAGGATATTGTTTATTATTTAAACAAACAAAGTTTTTTAATTTTGCTTCTTGTAATGTTAAATAGTTGGTATTAATTTCGATATTATCTTGTATATACTTGTTAATTGTGTTTTCAATTTTTTTTATTTGTTCGGTATTAATATCTTGGTAGTATGAGAAATCGAATCTAAAATATTTCTCATTAATATATGATCCTTTTTGCTGAATACTGGATTTTAATAATTTTTTTAATGTATAATTTAATAAATGTGTTCCAGAATGATTATTTTGAATATTTATTCTTTTTTTTAAATCAATATTTGTTTTTACAATATGGTTTACTTTAATTTCTCCTACACGAATTTTCCCGATATGAAGAATGGTATTAAAAAATATTTGTGTATCGATAACATCAAAAATGGATTCGTTATGATAAATAATTCCACTATCACCTTTTTGTCCTCCTGATTCACCAAAAAATGGTGTTTTATCGAGAATGATGATTCCTGTTTCATTTTCAATAATTTTTTTTTTTGGTTGGTTATTGATAAAAATGTTTTTTATAATTGAAATCGTTTTATTTTTTGTGTACCCTTTAAATTCTGATTCAGAATTTTTATTAAAAATATTTATATTTATATGATTGGATAATTTTTTATTGTTTTTTTTATTATTCAAAATGATACGATTGAGTTTATTTTCATCAAATATGATATTATTTTCATTAAAAATTTCTTTAGTTAAATCAATTGGGAAACCTAATGTATCATACAAATAAAAAATAGTATTTTCATCTATTGGATATTTATGTGACTGCTTTATTTTTTTTTTTAGTAGTTTTAATCCATAATTTAATGTTTTGATGAATTGTAGTTCTTCTTGTTTAATAATATTTTCAATATAATTTGTTTTATTTTTTAAATCAATATCTTTTATATCTATAATGCTGATAACATTTGTAACTAATTTATAAAAAAATATATTTTTAATACCTAATTTGATTCCATGTCGTAATGCTCTTCTAATGATTCTACGTAAAATATATCCACGATTTTCATTTGATGGTAATACATTATCATGAATAATAAAAATTGCTGCTCGAATATGGTCGGCAATTACATTTAATGATTTATGTTTTTTATTCTTAATGTTATTTGTTTTACATATGTTTTGTATTATTTTTTTAAATACATCTGTTTCATAATTAGATTTAACATTTTGTAAAACAGATGCAATTCTTTCTAAACCCATTCCTGTATCTACAAAAACTGAGCTTAATGGTATAATGGTATTTTCATTAATACGATTAAATTGTATAAATACAATATTCCAAATTTCTAAACATATCTTTTTATTTGAAAGATCATGAATATTAATTTTTTTTTCTACATTTTTAAAAAATATTTCTGTACAAGGTCCGCATGGACCTATATCTCCCATTTGCCAAAAGTTATCAGATTCGTATTTTTTTTTTTTATCTCCAATTTTAATAATGTTATCTTTTGATATTTTAATAATATCCCTCCAAATATTATATGTTTCGATATCATCAATGTATACTGTTACAAATAATTTATTCTTTGAAATATTAAACCAATTTACATCGGTTAATAGTGTCCATGCGTATACTATAGCTTCTTTTTTGAAATATTTTCCAAAACTAAAATTTCCTAACATTTCAAAAAATGTATTATGATAATCACTACATCCTACTTGTTCTAAATCGTTATGTTTTCCACCTGTTCGTAAACATTTTTGTATTGTTGTTACTGTTGAATGAGTATACTTTTTTTTTTCTAAAAAAATATCTTGAAATTGATTCATTCCAGCATTAGTGAATAATAAATTAGTTTTTTTTTTAGGAATTAGTGAACTACTTGGAACAATTGCATGTTTATTCTCCGAAAAAAATTTTAAAAACATGTTACGAATGTTATTAGTTGTATATTTCATGTATTTCCTATATATTTTATTAGTTTTTTTTTTGATTTGATTTTCCCATTTTTTTTGATGATGTAATTAATACAACAAATGTTTATTTTTGATTTTATTATACAATATAATATTCATTATAGTATGTTTTTAACATTATTAGTGTTATATAATCTAAATATTGTATCAATGATATACAATAATAATTGATATATTTTTTATTACAGTTAAAATAGGAAATTAAATTTTTATTATGAATAAAATGAGAAAAATATTTTTTAAAAATGGTTTTTTTTTACATATTGTTTATGAAGACCAATATATATTTATTATTAATAAACCTAAAAATATAGTTATACATTCTGGTCGTAACGTAAATAGTACAACTTTAATGGATATGTTATTAATAAAATATCCTTTTTTATATCATGTTCCGAGAGCTGGAATTGTACATCGATTGGATAAAAATACTACTGGTTTATTAATAATTGCTAAAGACACTATTACGTATTATAGTATGGTTACATTGATTAAAAATAGAATGGTGATTCGTGAGTATGATGCTTTTGTTTTTGGTAACTTGATTTCTAGTGGTTCAGTAAATTTACCAATTATAAAGAAAATTAGGAAAAACATTCGTATGGTTGTTCATAATTCTGGAAAAATATCTGTTACACACTATAAAATTATACAAAGATTTAAATATTATACTCATGTTCATTTAAAATTAGAAACAGGAAGAACACATCAAATTCGACTACACATGTTAAATATTAAAAAACCAATTTTAGGTGATCCTTTGTATCAATTAAGAAACTGTTTTCCATTGAAAATTAATACAAATGTTTTAAATAAATTAAAATTATTTTCAAGACAAGCTTTACATGCAAGTCATATTAAATTTTTTCATCCAATTATAAATGTTATAGTAGACTGTTATTTGTCATTACCAAAGGATATGATTGAAATTATGAAATATCTATGATGTATATATTAAATATTTATATCGATATTAATATTGATTTTCATTATTAATTGTATTTATTATTAATAATAAGTCGATTAATAGCTGTTTTTAAAGCCCAATAGTATCCTTCAATTCCAAATCCAGAAATTACTCCATTTGAAATATCTGATAAAAAAGATTTTTTACGGAATTTTTCTCTTGCATAAATATTTGATATGTGTACTTCAATAAATGGCTTTTTTATAGATAAAAAAGCATCTCTTAATGCGATACTTGTGTGTGTAAAAGCAGCTGGATTGATGATAATATAATCGAAATCTTGTGATTGATGAATTTTTTCTACTAGTATGTGTTCTGCATTCGATTGTAAATGTGTAATTTTTGCGTTCATTTTATTAGCTTTTTTTTTTAAAATATCTAATACATCATTTAAATTCTTATTTCCATATATATTTGATTCTCTTTTTCCTAATAAATTTAAATTAGGACCGTTTAATAATAATATGTTGAATTGAGACATACTATTTAATCTTTTTTATTTTAATGATATTAATGTTATTTTTATGATAAATAATCTTAAATTTTTTGTAAAGATTTTAATTTTTTATACTGCATATTCATAAAGAATATAATCAATATTTTATCATAAATATTTTAATAATATGAGAATAAAATATTTTTATCATGTATAATTTTTATGATGATTTAAATACTTTTATTTTAACAATTTAATTTTTTAAAATATTTTTATAATTTTATTTTATATAATTAAATAGTATTTTTACTTATTTTATATAAATCACAATAGAATAATATTTTACTGTATAAAGATTATACATTTCCGATGAATGATAGTATTATATTTTATTTTATAAAATATTATCATTATTCATTAATTTATATTATTACTGTATTTAAAATTTATCATGAAATAAAATTTTTATAATATAATAATATTTTTTATTTTTTGATATTTCAAGTTTTTAAAATTAATTTATTTCATGAATGATACTTTTATATATTATTTATTGAAACTCAATAGTTGTAAATTATTTCCGGAATTATTATTTCAATTTCATTATATTAATAATATGAATTTATTTTTGATTATTAAAATATTTATATTTTTATTATTTTTATTTTATATCATATTAATATTTTATGAATCGTATCATATGATGAGTAAAAATATAAATAAAGAATTAATATTGTTATTTAGATATTATACTCTATATGATAGATATTGAAATTGAATCGATATAAATATTGTTATAGTGAATATGTGTACATTTTATATTCTGATATTTAATTTAATGAAATAATTGTTATATATTTATTTTTATTAATAACAGATTTTATTTTTATATTTTTCATCATCTAAAATGATTTACGTATTGATTTAATTTTTAATATTAATTTTTTAATATATTTGATTTTTTAAAATTTAGATGATGAAATATTTTTCATTATTTTTAATTGATATGATTGGTATTTTATTTTCAAATTTTAATTTTTTTACTTTTTTATATTCTATGTATTAGAAATATTATTTTATTTTTAAATTTCCATATTTTCATAAATATTATATTCATTATAAATTTTATAAATATATTAAAAATTAAATTATTTTAAGTAAAATTATTAATATGAGGAATTTTATATAATTAGTTTAGATTTTGCAGTCAATACAATTATGACTGCATAAAATATTAATATTTTTCATATATTTTTATATACGAGATTTAATACGTGCTGATTTTCCAGTTTTATATCGTAAATAGTATAATTTTGATTTTCTTACCATACCTCTTTTTTTAATAATAATATTTTCAATATTATTAGAATGTGTTTGAAACATTCGTTCGATACCCTCACCATGTGATATTTTTCTTACTACAAATGATGATTGCAGTTGTTTATTTTTAATAGAAATAACAACACCTTCGAATGATTGTAATCTTTTTTTAGAAGATTCTATAATCCATATTTTTATTTCTATTGTATCTCCTGTTTTAAATTTTGTAACTTTATCTTTCATTTGTTTTTTTTCAATTCTGTAAATGATATTATTTTTCATAATTAAAATATCTCAGATAAGATGTGTATTTAGACAATTTTTATTTTT